>JASLAE010000338.1 GCA_030147305.1 Cesiribacter sp. | reverse complement strand
AAAAGTACCCTCAGCTTTTCATCCTCCTGAAACCAGCGCCAGTTAGGAAAGCCGGAGGTGTGGCTCAGGCACATGCGGGCAGTTATTTTATGGTATAAAGAATCCTGCGCCAGATCGGCATAATTATCATGCCAGCGGGTTCGGGTTTTATATTCCCAGATCTTCCTGGGCAGATACTGCTGCAGGGGTGTATCCAGGTCCAGCAAGCCTTCTTCTACCAATTGCATCACCAACACCCCAAAAACGGCTTTGCTAAGAGAGGCACCATATAGGTTGGTAGAATCCGTCAGCCTGGTTTGGGCATCCTGCCGGCTGTAGCCGAAAGCTTTTTGATAAACGAGGCGATGATCATTAAAAACTGCCAGGGCCAGACCATGCACCCGGCCCCGCTCCATCAGTGCCTGCACTTCCTGCGTGAGTTTGTCAGCTTCGATGGTTGTTGCATCTAATCTTTTGATGCCATTGTTAGTCACCTCATTGCGGGGTGCACAGGCATTGAATAACAGCAGGAGAATAATAGTATATGAGAAGGATAAGCACTTCATAAGGATAGCATTAGAAAAAATAAGAGTATGGACAAAAAGAGCCTCAGGCATAAAGCTGCCAATTCACTGTATTAAATTTGCATAGCTAACCGTAGGGCTTTACGCTTTGGCCGTAGCACGCTTCCTGAAGAAAGGAATGGTGATGGGATAGTACATGCGGCCGCTGGTAAGGACCAGAAAAATATTCAGCACTATAAAAACCACATTAAATAAAATAGCCCCGAAGTAAATGCCCACGATGGAAAAGAACACCCCGGCTCCTTCTCCAAAGTAAGGGAAGACAAAGAAACCCGTTAGTCCCAGCAGCAGCAACAGTGTAATGGTGAGCTGAAAATTTATGACTGCACGTCCGTGCCTGTCATAGACCGGATTATCTTCCCGTTTATGAATCCATATAAAGATGGGGATCAGGATATTGGTAAGCGGAACAAGGGCACCCAGCAGGGGAACGCTGTGCAACAGGAGCAGCCACTTTTGCTGAATGGATTCATTTTTTGGATTTTCCAGCGGCAGCAGTTCCTGCAGGTTTACCTGCAGGGCATCGGCCAGCAGTTTAAGCGTATTCATGTGCGCGTTTACATCGCCGTGCTCAATCCGTTGTATAGTTCTTACCGTAACACCCGACAGTTCTGCCAGCTTTTCCTGACTATAGCCTTTAAGCTTACGCTGATAAACCAGGTTTTTAGATAAAGTTTGATTTTCCATTTTGTGGCGTTTAGTATGCTACAAACCTAGTCCTATTCAACGGTCAGCACCACGACATTCCCGTGTCACCTACCTGTCATGTATCCCCAATATAGCTTTTAAAGCCTTTTTATCTAATTCTTGCGCTCCATATTACTAACTTCTTTCCATTTGATGAAAGCTGTCTTTTTGGATAGCAGGATACACAATTTTTCTATATAAACTGAAAATTCCGTTTTATAACTGTTAATTCAGTTGTATAACTGAAATATAAGTTATACATTTAATCTATGGAGACTCTCACTAAGACAGAAGAAAAAGTAATGCAGGTCCTTTGGGAAATCCGGAAGGGATTTGTAAAAGATGTGATAGAGCGCATGGGTGAACCAGCGCCCCCCTATAACACCATCTCTTCCTTAATTCGGCTGCTGGAAAAAAAAGGGTTTATAGGCCATACTGCTTACGGTAAAACCTATGAGTACTATCCCTTAATCTCAAAAGGTGCTTACCGCAGGTTCACCTTCCGGCAATACCTGGCCAATTATTTCGAGGGCTCGCCAGATGAGGTCGTGTCCTTTATGGTGAAGGAAGAAAAGCTTAGCCCGGAAGAAATAAGAAAAATGCTTGATCTGCTGGAAAAGGATCAGAATAACGCATAAGCCTTTACATATGCTGTATAATATCTTTTTATATCTGGGTGAAGCCAGTATGGGTTTGGCAGCTTTTTCCCTGGCGTATCACCTGCTTTTTCGCAAGCTCACGCATTTTCAATGGAACAGAGGCTACCTGCTGGGCAGCCTGCTGCTAAGCATGCTTATACCATTACTACCACTTCCTTGGCTGCTCCCCGATCAGATGTGGACCACCACACCCATGGCAGACACTTTCTGGCTAAATCTGCAAAGTCTGGATATGGGCAAAGCTCCACAAGCAAGTGCAACGCAGCATGACGGATCCATAAACAGTCGCTTGCTACCCTATTCCACCCTTGGTTTATTACTGCTTGGCATATACCTCGCCGGTTGTTTTTACAAAGGCTGTCGCCTGTTCCAAAACTTGCGTGCTGTTTACCTGCTCATTGCAGACAACCAGCAGACCAGAAAAGCTGGTTATGTTCTGATCCATACCCATGAGCACCTGTCTCCTTTCTCCTTTCTGCACTACATATTTCTGCACTGCAACAGCAGTACACTGGAGGAAGCAGAATTAAAACAGGTATTGCAGCATGAACAAATACACATTGCCCAACGACATACTGTGGATATACTATTGTTTGAAGTAGCAGGCGTCTTTTTCTGGTTTCATCCAGCTATTTATTACCTCAAATCGCGGATTCGGGAAGTGCATGAATACCAGGTAGATGCGCTGATGACCAGCACCAGTGGCCAAGTAAGAAAGTATGGTGAGCTACTCCTTAAGCTGGCCATGGAACAATCCGCCAGCCCAATTCTCAATACTTTCTCTTCCAGACAGATTTTTCAAAGAATTACCATGCTCACCCAACCAAAATCAAACCCTATGCAAAAATTTAAATTTTTATGTGCGCTGCCTGTGATGGCCCTCACCCTTTTCATATGCTCTTTTTCGCAAAGCGGTAATCAGACCGCTCCTCCTGTAAAAAGCAATCGCACAGCTGCAGCAGAAGTGAGCAATAGTACAACAACAGTCTATATTAGAAAAATTACCTGGAAGGGAAACAAAGCATATACTGCGGCTGAACTAACAAAGGCATTAGGCCTGCAGGCTGGGGACCCGTACAACGAAGAAGAGTTAAACCAACGACTGAACTATAATCCAGCAGGTTCAGATGTATCGTCGCTGTACATGGACAATGGATACTTGTATTTCAGTGTACAACCTAAACTTTCTTATGATGGCCAGTTAGTAGACCTGGAAATGAACGTTGAAGAAGGTCCACAAGCCAACATCGGCCAGGTAAGGGTTAGCGGCAACACAAAAATAGCTTCCGCTGAAATACTGGAGAAAATCAACATCAAAGAGGGAGAGCTTTTTAGCCGTGCGAAGGTAATAGCGGCAAATAACGCCCTTGTGGCCATGGGCTACTTCAATCCCGAAAAAATAGGCATAAATCCTTTACCCAATACAGCTGCAGGCACTGTAGACATTGAATTTACAGTGGAAGAGAAATGAAAAAACTTCACGGTAGCTGCTTGCCAGGTCATAAACCCCAGTTAGCAACCGGGGTGTTCCTGTACCAGAAGCATAGCAATGCTGAAGCCAATACTTGCCTAAGCAAAGCCAGCTGGCCTTGATGATTAAAAAAATAATGCCTTTTTAAGGAGCAGCGTTTAGAACAAGACACTTGCTTTTCTTCGGACACCATCCCTGAGTGCCTCCTGAATAGTATCCTGCTGCTGTTGGCGAATCTCTTTTTGAAGCAGAGATTCTTCCAGCCGTAGCTTATCTATCTTTTTATCCAGCTGCTGTAGCGCACGGTGGCGCTGTTGTCTGATCTGCTCAAGCATGTTGCGATGCCGGGATTTGGCCTCGACAGCCTCCTTTAGTTGATCGATTGAAAAAAGTTGCATTGAGGTAGAGAGTTTTCGTCTAAACCAACATCTGTACAAATTGTTTATTTTTGCTCTTACTTTTTTTAAAAAAAGGGTGAAAGCAGACCAGGAATACGAAGTACATGAATATGCAAGCCTTTAAGCTGTCTGTTTTATCCTTACCAGCAGCTCTACCTGATAAGCATCCTGCTCCTGCCAAATCTTATTGGCGTTCAAATCCAGTCGCTCCCGTAAAAATGCATCCATCTGCAGGCCAGCACGC
>JASLAE010000319.1 GCA_030147305.1 Cesiribacter sp. | reverse complement strand
AATCAAGGAAGCTACAACCAGGCCCAGCAATCCGTGGGGTAGGAATGTTAGCATGGCCGGGTAAGCAAGGTCATCCCGAATCAGTGCTGGATTAAGTTTAGGAAAAGCTGTCTGTATGGATTCAAGTGTTGGGAATACTATGATTGAGGCCAGTGCAATCATGATCCATGGCCAGGGGCGCAGGGCGTAATGGGCAATATTGAAAAAAAGGGTTGCACCTATGGCATTCCTTTCGTTTCTGGCAGACAGCATGCGCTGTGCTATATACCCCCCTCCGCCCGGTTCTGCCCCCGGATACCATACACTCCACCATTGCACAGCCAGCGGAATAATAAAGAGTGGTACAAGGGTATCCAGGTTAGTAAAGTCGGGCAGCAGGTCCAGTTTAGGCACCACCGCCTGGTGTTGCACTAAGTTGGCAACCCCACCTACCTGCGGCAGGTTTAGAATTACATAGGCCGCCCATACTGAGCCGATCATGGCAATAATAAACTGGAAGAAGTCGGTTATCAGCACCCCCCGTAAGCCCCCCAATGAGCTGTAGACAACCGTTATTACTGAAGCGATGATGAGCACCTGACCCGGACTCAGGTTTAGTAGAATCCCTCCTATTTTTATTGCTGCAAGACATACCGTGGCCATGATCATGATGTTGAAAAAAACACCCAGGTACACTGCCCTGAAACCGCGCAAAAAAGCAGCAGGCTTCCCGCTGTAGCGCATCTCGTAAAACTCCAGGTCGGTAGTAACTTCAGATCGTCTCCACAGCTTTGCGTAGACAAACACAGTAAGCATGCCAGTAAGCAGAAATGCCCACCATTCCCAATTCCCCGAAACACCATTTTGCCTCACTATGTCTGTGACCAGGTTTGGCGTATCAGCAGAGAAAGTGGTTGCCACCATGGAAACACCTAAGAGCCACCAGGGCTGGTTCCTGCCTGAGAGGAAAAATTCCGATACACTCCCGCTGGCTTTGCTGGCTACCAGCACACCAATGGCCAGGGAGCCTAAAAAGAAAGCCACAATGATGATCCAGTCTATGTTTTCAAGTACCATGAGAATTTCTTTTAATGCGCGGGATAATTAAAGCTGGCAAAAAGGAATGATTACTACCTTTTGCCAGGCGAGCCAAAGAGGGAAAAATATCTGTGGGGCAATTTTAGAACATATCATGCCCGTGGAAAATATTTACGGGCATAGCCGGCACTTGCTATTCCGGCATAGCAAACCCATAGCAAGTTTGGAGATAAACCTGCTATTAACTTCCCAGGAATTCTAATACGGTCCATCCATCATGCTGGTAAGCTTGCCTGTGCAGCCTACTGCCGACTTGATAAATTTAAATTTATTCAACAGCCATGGCTATCTCAGCTTTAATAAGCTTTTCAATGGCATCTACTACCTGTAATTCGGTACGTCCCCCCTGTGCTCTGGCCTTTTGCAGGATTTCAGCAGCTTTTTTAGCATGCACATCCTGCTGCTTTTGAGTCCCCTCTTTATTTTTATGAATGGCAGCAAGCCCCAGGGCAGCAATGGCACTCAGATTTCCAGAAAGTGTTTCAATAGATTTTAAAACAGGCGATTGTGCGATCAGCGGTGTGAGCGCGGCATGATTATTTTGCCATTTTTCCAGCCACTGCACAATCTCCTGCTTAAGGTGATCATCTTTTGTTTGTACATACCGATCTACCAAAGTCCTGAATCTTCTGGCGGCAGGTGCATCAGCGGTGGCAGCATCGGCAAAGAGGGTAAAAGGCGAGTAGGTTTTATACATGGTGCCCTCAGGATTCCGGGTATAAACCTTCATGGGTTCTACAACATCTACCAGGGTTTGCAATGGCTCAATGGATTGGCCGTTGCTTAGGTTACGCAAGATCACCTGCTGGTTTCTTTTGTGCTGCAGGCCCAGTTCCTCCAGCCTGATACTAATATGATCGAGGCGTCGGTACATATCTTCTACATCCTGTACCTGTTGTGGCGACCATAAACGTTCGGCAATAGCCGCTGTTCTGGGCCATATCCGAGAGTCTATCGTAAGAGGTGTAACGAGTTCGCTCCACATCACGGCTTCACCACCCAGTACGCGCTTACGCTCCTCTTCAGATAACGTATTATCTGCTGGTAACGGATCGTTTAAATAATGGTCCGAGGCCGGGTGCAACAGGTCTATGTAATATCCATTGGAGAGAATAGTAGCATGTCCCGCCCGGGCGGCAGCTGCCAAGCCCTCCGGCCCGCGCCAGGAGTGAATAACGGAACTCTTCGCCAGGCTGGGTTGCAGAATTTCGTCCCAGCCTATAACCTTTTTACCCTGTTTCTCCATGAAACTGATAATGCGGTTGTTAAAATAGGTCTGTAAGGCATGGTTATCTGCCAGTTTATTTTTCTTTTTAAAAGCCTGAATGTTCGGATTAGCGTCCCATTCTTTTCCTTCGTTTTCATCGCCACCGATATGAAAATAAGTATCTGGAAAAAGCTGGGCCATCTCTGCAAACAGCCCCTGCAGCACCTCATAAGTTTTTTCATTGGTGGGATCAAGCGTAGGATCAAAAATACCGGAATTGTTTTCCAGGCGATAAGGCCCTGGCCCACTGGCCAGCTCCGGAAAAGCTACCACCCAGCTGGTGGCATGGCCCGGCACATCAAACTCCGGCACTACCCTAATGCCACGCTCTCCGGCATAGGCAATAATTTCTTTGATTTGTGTTTGCGTAAAGTATTGGCCTTCTGAAGCTTTTTCATGAAACTGTGGATACACTTTGCTTTCTACCCGAAACCCCTGGTCGTCGGTCAGGTGCAGGTGCAGCACATTTAGCTTTACAGCGGCCATACCATCCAGGTTTCTTTTTATAACATCCATGGGCTGAAAATGGCGGGCTACATCAATCATCAATCCCCGCCATGGAAAACGGGGACTGTCTTTGATGGCAATAGCTGGAATATAATACCCTTGTGCATCTGCCTGCACTAGCTGGAGCAGGGTTTCCAGTCCATGCAGCGCACCCAGATCTGTTGGTGATTCTAAAGCAATTCCATTTCCAGTAACGGTAAGGCTATAACTTTCATTTTCGTGCAGCCTTACCTCGCCGGGTTTCTGCGCAGTAATTAAAAGTTCATCGGTGGCCGATTCCGAAGAATCGTCTACATGTTCCTGTAAGAAGAAGAGCCCCGTTCTACCGTCGAGCCGCCGTAGAAAGCGTTCGGCACCATTTTGTAAGCGCTGATGATCTACCCCCCCGGCCAAGCCTATAGAGAAGTCTTTGGTAAGCCTGAACTTTCCATCCTGCAGCTCCACATTGGCCGGATAGGGCATCAATAACAGCCTTTCGGGTGTCTGCTGAGCCTTCAGGGTAAAAGGCAGGCAATAAAGAAGTATCCCTACCACAACTGCTTTCGTCACAAATCTCATATGGCAATACTTTTAATCAAAAGATGTAGCGTTTAAATCCTTCAATGGCTTCATAATCGGCCAGTCCTAATTTATCATAAAGCTCGGCGGTTGCTTTGTTTCGGTCTTCGGCCCGCATCCAGAACTCGCGTGGGTCTGTGCCGGGAAAAACCGCTGTGTCTTTCTGCGACTGGTGTTTGAAAACAGCTTTTCTCTTGCGCATCAACTCACCCGGGCTTAAAGGAACGGCCATATCAATATCATTCACATCCCATTCCTGCCAAGCACCCCGGTAAAGCCAAAGCCAGCAATCGTTCAGCCAGGGCCTTTCCTTTAATATTTTCAGTGCCTCAAAGATTGCCTGCAGGCAAACCCGGTGTGTGCCGTGCGGGTCCGAGAGATCACCGGCAGCGTAGATCTGGTGTGGCTTCACTTTTTCCAGCAGATCCACAATCAGCCGGATATCTTCTTCTCCCAGCGGCTTCTTTTTTACCAGGCCTGTTTCGTAGAAGGGCATGTTCAGAAAGTGGGCTTTGTCTTCGCTGAGCCCAACATAGCGGCAGCCGGCTTTTGCCTCACCTCTGCGAATCAGCCCTTTGATGGTTTGCACCAGCTTACTGTCGGGTTCTCCGGGATGTTTCTCCTTGATGCTTTTCACTACCTTATCGTAGATCTGCTGCCCTTCCTGACCGTCCCTGGCCGAAAACTCATTAAAATCTCTGAAAAAGTCTGTAAAACGCACTACATCCTCGTCGAACACAGCAATATTGCCAGAGGTCTGGTAGGCTACGTGCACGTCGTGTCCATGGTCCACCAGGCGAATAAAAGTGCCTCCCATAGAAATAACATCATCATCGGGATGGGGGCTGAAAATAACAACCCGTTTTTTGGCCGGCTCTGCACGTTCTGGTCGGTGGGTATCGTCTGCACCCGGTTTACCCCCTGGCCAACCCGTAATAGTATGCTGCAGCTGGTTAAAAATGTGAATATTGATGTTGTACGCCGGGCCATGCTCTGTTACCAGATCGCTCATGCCGTTGTCGTTGTAGTCGCGGTCGGTGAGCTTAAGCACTGGTTTGCCCAGTTTCAGGCTTAACCAGATAACCGCCTTTTTCACCAGGTCGCTGTCCCACCTGCAGGTGCCTACCAGCCAGGGTGTATTAATGCGCACCAGATTGGCAGCTGCGGCACTGTCTAACACCACGGTGGTATTTTTATGCTGCTGCAGGTAGGTAGCTGGTACCTGTTCCGACATTTCTCCTTCTACCGTACGCTGAATAATGTTTGCCTTGCCCTCACCCCAGGCCATCAGAATGATGCGCTTTGCCTTCATGATGGTGCCCACCCCCATCGTGATCGCCCTGCGGGGTACATTTTCTTCACCGAAAAAATCACTGGCCGCGTCGAGGCGAGTCAGGTGATCGAGGGTAATGATGCGGGTTTTAGAATTAATATGTGATCCCGGCTCGTTAAAACCAATGTGACCTGTACGGCCAATGCCCAGGATCTGCAGGTCCAATCCACCAAAGTCACCAATCTTCTGATCATAATCCCGGCAATACGACTCTACAAGTTCGTAGGGCAGGGTGCCATCGGGTATGTTGATGTTCTCCCGCTTGATATCTACATGATCGAAGAGGTATTCATGCATGAAGCGGACATAGCTCTGCAGCGAATCCGGCTCCATGGGGAAATATTCATCCAGATTAAAAGTTACCACATTCTGGAAACTCAGCCCCTCATCTTTGTGCATACGCACCAGCTCGTTGTATACCGAGGTGGGCGATGAACCAGTTGCCAGTCCTAAAACGCACGGTTCGCCCCTGCTCTGCTTTTCCCGTATAAGGTTGGCAATTTCTGTGGCAACCGCTCGGGAGGCTTCAGAAGATCTCTCGAAGATGACAGTATGCAGTTTTTCGTGCTTTGTTTCCTCAGCGGCACCCACCGGTTTATGGGTTAAATCCTGTTCCCGGGCTGCTAAATTTGCCATATGCATTTATCCATTTGAGTTCTACGAGACTTTAGAATTTTCAGATGCCAGCGCTTGTCAGCAGGTTTTCCCGGGAATTTCGGGAACCCCG
>JASLAE010000305.1 GCA_030147305.1 Cesiribacter sp. | reverse complement strand
TGGCGCGTTGTGTTTAAATTCATCATAAATTGGTTAAGGAAGAACACTTAGTGTATTGTTATGTCAAGGTATAGAAAAGAAATGGTAGTATTCTTATATTTTTGCTTAACATATTACATTTATCCAATTGCCAGTCTTTTCTGGCGTAGGTCTTACAATATTGCAATGGAAAGCCTCCTGCTTTTACAGGAGGCATGATATGAAATATGGCTGATCAGCCCACTTGATTGGGCTTTTCATAGACTGGCAATGGTGGAATATTTTCTTATTATTCTGGCGAAATAATGATGATTAATTACACTAAACCCCTTTTATAAGCTTCTTTTACCAGACTGGCTGTGTTCTTGGCACCTAGTTTCTGAGTGATGTTCAGCCGGTGGGTCTGCACGGTGCGTAAACTAATGAACAATTCATCTGCTATTTGCTGGTTTGAATATTCTTTGGCTACCATGGCCAGTATCTCCTCTTCCCGCTTGGTGAGCAGCACCTCGTGCAGGTTTCGCTTTTTACCGGTAAGGGTTTCTTCCAGCATGTTTTTCTGTAGCTGCGCGTCGATGTACTGCTGGTTGTCTACTACTGCATGGATCGCTTTTCTAAGGGTTTCCTGATCTGTGTTTTTTAACAAATATCCCCGGGCACCATTGCGGATCATCTGCTTTACATAATGGGTCTCCTCAAAATTGGTGAGCGCAATTACTTTTATGGCCGGGTACTGATGGCTGATCTGTTTGCATAGATCTACCCCGCTCTGCCCCGGCATTTGAATATCCAGTAAAAGCACATGGGGTTGCTGCGTCTGCAAAGCCCGCAACAGCTGCTCTCCGTTGTTCACAGCAAAAAGAACGTTTATCTGATCATCTGTGGCCAGCATGGCTTTCAGACCATTGATCACCAGCAGGTGATCATCGGCAATAGCAAGGGTTATAGACATAGCGGCTAAGATTAAACAACAGCGGTGGTAACAAGCATTGGTTTTTCCATATACAGGCTTACATCAAACTCCAGGTAAACGGTGGTTCCTCGCCCTTTTGCAGTTTCTATAGAAATCTGACCGCCCATATCGGCAACGCGTGACTGCAGGTTACCAAGACCAATGCCATGTCCTTTTTCGCTTGCATCAAAACCAACCCCATCATCTTCTACAGTAAGGGAGAGCACCTGCTCATGCTGGCTTAATTGTACCAGCGCATGGCTGGCCTGTGCATGCTTAATGATGTTGTTTACCAACTCCTGCACTATACGATACAGCACAAGCTTGAAGTTATTTTTCAGTTTAACAGAATCGCCAAGATGATAAAAATCTACCTGCAAAGATGCATTGCTCACTTTTTGGCAGAAGCTAGCCAGCACCGTTTCTAATTCATTCTCCAGCAGCATGCCCGGAGACAAATTATGGGATATGTTTCGTATTTCCTGGGAAGCACTATCCAGCATTGAGGCTGTATGATTGAATTTAGCAGAACGGTCCGTAAGCTGCTCCTCATTTTTAAGAATACTCAGGTGCATTTTGGTAGCAGAAAGTATTCCCCCTACACCATCGTGCAGTTCGCGTGCCAGGCGGGCACGTTCTTTTTCTTCCCCCTCTACCATGGCCATCAGCATCTTAATCTCATTTTCTTTAGCCAGCGCCCTTAGCTTTTCGGCATTGGCCTTTTGCTTGTTCTGATAAAGAATGTAGAAGATAATGATGCCAAAGAAGAAGATAATTGCCAGGGCTACTGATAAGTAAATAAAATTTGTTTTTTTGTGGATCTCCAGCTTACTGTTGGCGATCAGAAGGTTCTGTTGTGCTATTTCTTTTTCTTTCTGAGAGGTTTGGTATTCGATCTCAAGGCGATGAATATTCTCCCTGGTTTCCGCATTCATGAGCGAGTCGTTCAGGGCTTCATAGTTTTTAATATAGCTCAGGGCAAGCTTAGGGTCGTTCATCTTTTCGTGAATATCGGCACCCAGTTTATACAATTGCCTTAACTCGTTATAAGAGCTGATGGACTTAGCCACCGTAATGCTTTTCTGTAGGTAATGGTCAGCCTCCGGGTACATTTTTAGAAAATAATAGCTTTGAGCCAACCCCCAGAAGATGTATACCTCGTAATCTGCAGCAGGGTAATAATGGAGCACCTGCAACGCCTGCTGATAGTAGCTGAGTGAGCCCTGATACTTTTCCTGCTGTACTTCTATGTCTGCCAGGTTTATATAGGCATCCATTACATAGCTGGGATCGTTCAAAGCCTGCCCCATCTTAATTACCTCCTTAAAATACCTGGTAGAATTGGCATAATTCTTCTTGAGGGTCTCGCTGTTGGCCAGGTTCACAAGGCTGCTGGCAATGCCTGCCGTATCTTTAATTTGCAGCGCAAGCTGGTAGCTGCTGTAAGCATATTCATAGGCCTTGTCGATCTCTCTTAAATCCAGAAAAACAGATGCCAGATTATTGGTATGCATCCGCTGAAAGGCTTTATGGCCGATCGCCTCGGAGAGCTGCAGTGCTTTCATAAAATTAGTGGCTGCCGCTTCCATATTGCCCAGGTAGCGATACACATTGCCCACATTGTTATAAGCGATAGACTGCTCTGCTTTTCCTAAACTTTTACTAATCTCCAGGGATTCTAAAACAAGGGGAAGTGCTTCCTCATACTTACCCTGCCTGTTCAGCACCTTTATGTAGTACTGCACAAATTTGGCATACCCTTTCTTAAAATCAATTTCTTTGGCAAGTGAACCTGCCTGCTGGTAATAAACGCCGGCAGAATCCAGATTATCCTTGGCCAGCTGGGCATCGCCTAACAACAGCAGCGACCAAACCTGGCTGGTATCCCTGGCTGTTTGTTGTGCAGTAACAAAACTGCTGCTGGAGAGCATCATGAACAGCAGCATACAATAAAGTAAGCTGCTTTTGCATGCTAGACGGAACAGACCAACTAACTGATGCATAGGATGTTAATATAGTAGATGAAAAGGAGAAAAAATCACAGGCAAATTAATCAAAAAGCGTAATGTTATCTAAAAAACCAGTAAAATAATGCTATTAACTAGTACTATACTAACCTATAAGTAATGTTCTCAGCTAGCGATTTAACGCTATAACTGCTTTAAGAAATAATACTACACTAAGTAGCCTAAGTGCAACAGATCATGCTCCCCGTATGTACGCTTTTGTCAATGCACCATCTTCTACACTTCCACCATCCTTAGATCCACAACTTAAGTACCTCAGAGACAGCCTTTCTGCCCAACGAATGGCTAAGTAAAAGTACGTATTTACAACTATCGATTTTTGTACGCACGAACGCCTGCGCTACCCACCCTAATTTTGTCCCAGTAAACAACAAAAAACAACCTTTTTAAACCTATTGAAAGTTAAGTATCATGAAGAAGTTAATTTTGACCTTTAGCCTGTTAATCGTTCTTATTAGCCAGCATGCCTTTGCACAGTATCAGAAAGGTGATATGACCTTGAATGCAGGTATCTCTGTTGGCCTGATTGGCTATAACTGGGGCTTATACGGCAACTCCAGCGGATTTTTGCCCTTGAGTGCCAATCTTGAGTATAGCATCAATGATATGATTGCTGTAGGTCCTTATCTGGGATATTATGCCCGTTCCTATAACTATGGCAGCGGATACAAAGACAGATTTTCCGCTATAAATTTTGGTGCCAGAGGTACTTTCCATGCCAGTGAGTTCCTGAACGAGCAACTGAACTTCAACATTAATGCAGAAAAGCTGGACCTTTATGGAACCCTGATGCTGGGAATAGAAACATACCGCTGGAAAACAGACGAAAGCTGGTCGGGTGATAATTATTACGCAAATGGCAGCCGTGTTATCTTCGCCCCGGTTGTTGGTGCCCGCTATAATTTCACACCGTCGTTTGGTGCATTTACCGAATTAGGCCGGGGTGCATTCGGTGTTCTTACACTCGGCGCATCTGCCAGGTTCTAATACAATCTCTCTGCTCAACCTCTCCTTAACACAATGAAAGGCTTATCTTCTGCCTGTCTGCTATGGATACTGGTGGTCATGCTTAGCCTGCCCCATGCCGCATCCGCTCAGGGGGTGCCACCCCTGGAAGCAAAGCGGGATCTTTTATTAGAAAAACGCTTTTCAGCCTCCCTGGCTGCACTTCGAGAAAAAAATGATACTAAAACCCTTGCCATGCTTAAGTCCATGGCAAGGGAATATATCACCGAAATGGACAAACTGAGACCGCTTTACGAAAGCTGGTACAATGCTTTATCCGGTATAGAAAAAGTACAGTTACTGCAGGCCTCAAACCGGAAAAGATGGATTAGCCTGATGCAGGAAATCCAGTTTGACCGGGAGATCCTCAACCGCTTTTTAGCAAACCCAACGCTTCAGCGGGAATACGAGAACATACAGTTCATGTGCGAGCGCGCCTCGGAACTCAGCCTGCTGGAGCAGTAAACATTTGCTTTCCGTTCCCGCAGCTTCCTCTTACACATCAACTCATAACGGGCCCATAAACCTTACGTTCCCATGTAAACACTGACCTTATCACCCTTGTGATCTTTTGCCAGGGAGCCATGTTCAGCTAAAGCTATGCGCAGGAAGACTTCAAACAATGTGGGGATCATCCATTATTCGCCCGCATCCAGACTTTTACCCATCCAAGGCTACCGGCAACTTCGATGCGGCAATATAAGTGCTGCCAGAAAGATTGCTCCTGCCGATAGGCCCATATTTATAAAGCATTGGGCGCCTACAATAAAGAGTATGTAAATACAAAAGTGTTTATAGAAACCTACCAGCAGGAACGGGAGAATAATAAGCCTATGGGTGAGTTAATGCAGGAATTGGAAATATTCGATGAATAGACCAAAAAGCTGCCCTGTACTATCATCAGCAGGACAGGAAGGAATGGCGAAGGCAATATCCTGCCAGTTACTTACAATTTGTAAAAACCGGCTGCAGGCATTTTTAAAGCATACCCAGGATGTGGATTTTTCTGCTGGATTCAGCCACATCCAAATGCCAATAAGAAGATTTTTACAAACCCTACATACAAAGCCAAGCCAGCAGATTAAAAAAAGCCTTTTGGGCTGGTTATGAAACCACGCATGCCGTCAGGAGATTTGCTCAGCAGTGGCTAAAAGAAATACCTTGAACAGACTGTTTCAGACTGCCTTTCTGCTTTTGGATGCAATAGCTAAAGGCAGTTTGCTTTGCAGGCATTTCCATTCAGTCTCAGGAAGATTCCACTACAGCCGCTGCTTTGCAGGAGGGCACATCCCATGGCAGATAACCTGTCGTTGCTGTTTATCGTCTAATGGTCTGGATGGTGCATAAAAAAAGCCCCTGCGGCTGGCAAGGGCTTATCCATAGTTTCTTTTTGGTTGATTATTCCCACTTAAGATCAGAGTCCAGCTCGCTTTCAGCTTCTGGCTCAGCTTCTTTGGTGTATTGTGAAAAGTCGTACTCTGGCATAAGTTCTGTTTTCACATAATCAACAGATTCTTTCAATGCCTCAATAAACTTTTCAAAATCTTCTTTGTAAAGAAAGATCTTGTGCTTTTCATACGTAAATCCATCATCCTTAAACCTGCGTTTGCTTTCGGTGATCGTCAGGTAATAATCGTTGGAACGCGTAGATTTTACGTCGAAAAAGTAAGTACGCTTACCGGCACGCACACGCTGGCTGTAAATTTCAGCTTTTTCTGATTCCTTTTGCTCTTCCACGGTACTTTTGATTTATGTTCGCAAAACAATGTAGCCTAACAGATCACTTAAATATAGATAGAATCTACACAGCACAAATTAAAACTAAAAAATTTATAAAACAAAATGGCAAAGTTACTGTTTTATACCCTTTGTTCTTTTTTGATGCTGAGCAGTTGCAGTAGAGACAAATCAGCAGAAACAGCCCTGGACTTCGAAGGACTGGCACCGCCCGATACAGTACTCACCGGCAACCGGGAGCCAAGTTATAAAATTTCAGCAAATTATACTACTACCACCGGCATGGCTTCTTATTATGCCGATCGCTTTCACGGACGCCCCACAGCCAGCGGAGAACGCTATGACACCGCTGCCTTTACTGCCGCTCATCGCACCCTCCCCTTTGGATCAATGGTTACTGTTACGCATATTAGCACCGGCGATAGTGTACAGGTACGCATCAACGATCGGGGCCCACACAGCCAAAAAAGAATCATTGATCTATCGAAAGCAGCAGCAAAAGCGTTGAATATGTTGAGGAAAGGGGTGGCCCGGGTAGAGCTGAAAGTACGCGAGGACACCACACATACTGGCAACAACTAAACATCTATGGAATTAAACCTGCAAAACATACGGCAAACCGGAAACCTGGACCTGCTGGCCCGCCAGCTGGTAGAAGGTTTCATTACAGGCCTGCATAAATCTCCCTATCATGGCTTTTCGGTAGAATTTGCCGAGCACAGGCTCTATAATGCCGGCGAAAGCACCCGCCATATAGACTGGAAAGTGTTTGCCCGTAACGACAGGTTGTATACCAAACGCTATGAGGAAGAGACAAACCTGCGATGCCGTTTGGTCATCGATAATTCCTCCTCCATGCATTATCCTACAGAAAATCGTGGCAAGATAACGTTCTCACTACTAGCTGCGGCTTCTTTGGCTTATTTACTCCAGCGCCAGCGCGATGCAGTAGGGCTTACCATCTTCTCCGACAGCATAGAATTTCAGGGTGAAGTAAAGAGTACACCTACCCATATGCAGAAGATGATGGTGCAAATGCAGCAGTTACTCGAGCAAACCGGCGAGAGCCGCACCACTCGCCTGCCCGGTGTGCTGCACCTGATTGCAGAAAGCATCCATAAGCGTTCGCTGGTTATTCTATTTTCCGACATGTTTGCTGAAACCGAGGCTGCCGAAGAATTATTTGCAGCCCTGCAGCACCTGCGGCACAATGGGCATGAAGCCATTATTTTTCATGTAACGGATGAGGCAACGGAGCTGGAGCTTGATTTTGAAGATCGCCCCCATGAATTCATTGATTTGGAAACGGGTGTACGCCTGAAATTAAACCCTGCTCAGATTCGGCAGGAGTACCGTAAGCGCATGAAGCAGTATTACGAAACATTGAAGCTTCGCTGCCTGCAGCTAAAAATAGACTTTGTTGAAGCCGATATCCGGCATGATCTGGAGAAAGTACTGATGACTTACCTGGTGAAACGAAGCAAAATGCGTTGAGCTTACCTGCTGCTCCATCAAAATCCCATCCCTATCCTGGCATCTACAAATTCTGCCACATGCCGGTGGGCTTTTAGGTTGATGCCGAAGAAAAGCTTTTTCGGGGTATGGTACTCCAGCCCCCAACGCTGATAAACCGGATCCTTTGCTTTTACAGGTGCATATACATACACACCCAGTTGCTGGTTAAAGCGAATGCGACCTATTTGCAATTCATGGCCCGCCAGCAGGGCTCCGCGATGAAACCCTTTGTCCAACTGCCGGCTCTCCAGGTCTTTTTTTATTACATAGTCTGCAATCCACTCGGCGCCTGCGGTAAGGGCACTGATCCGGCCTATGCGCTGACTTAGATAGGTTGTTACTCCAAACAAAGGTGCCTGCCGTGCTGGGTCATCTATCCGATCGTGATAAGAAGTTATTAGTGCCACGAGCAGGCGCCGGGGCTCCTGATGTTCCTGGTCCTGCTGCGAATGTCGGGCTGGAAATGTTGCTGGTCTCAGGCTGTAATTGAAGCCTAGGGAGGCGGTAGGAAAGTTAATACCTTTGTTAGGTTGGCGCAGGCCACCATTAGAAATATGCTGGTAGGTACCTCCTGCCCTGAGCATAAATTTTTGCCCCACTCTCCAATTCGCCATCAGATTGGCCACCAGTGGAAAACTAATCGCAGTGCTGTAAAAAAGATTATCGGGATTGGTTTCTTCGTCATACACCCTGTTTAAATAAGCAAGCCCGCCCCCCAACCGAAAGGACAGGCTAAAATCTTTGTGCGCAGCTAAAAAAGGTTCTGCATAAACAACTAGTGAATAGGCATTCCCAAGTACACTTGGATTATCAAAATTATAATAAGCCAGTGAGGCACCCAGGCGCGGATACCCCTGCAGGTAGTGCCAGGCCTTGGCATTGGTAAAATGTATGCTGATGTCGGCCTCTATGCCCCATGGGTTTGATGCTGCAATTTCGCGAATGGCGCTGGAATGCGGTATGATAAAGCCATAATGGGTGTGTAAACCAAGGTTGATGGCGGATCGGGAATTGCTCTCCGAATCCTGCTGCGCCCCTACAAAAACAGGCATTAGACAAAAAAGCAGCAGGCAAAAGTATTTTAGGATTAACCGCTGCTGGTGCAGCGCAATTTGAGTTAACATCATCCCTTCAACACCAGATTATAGTTTTGTATATATTTTTATATACCCTTGCATGAGCAGTAAGGTTGTCCAGAAATCACTATATGAGCCATGCAGCGTAACTTTCTTGGAGAAGGGTTGAAATGCCTGTTATGAAGCAGCCATGATTAGGTAATTGTTCCATCTTGTGTATGATGGCTGATTATATTGTGCGATACCACAAGGCACCAGCTACCCATTACCAGCAAATTTGATGTTATCCTGTGGGGATAACATCAAAAGAGCCACAGGATTATCCTGTGGCTCTTTTCATCAATCTAAAAACTTACAATTCCCGGATCCAGATGTTGCGAAAGCTGATGGGTTCGCTGGGGTCTCCATGATCCTGGAGTTTAATGGCGGATTTGCCGTGTGCCTTATAGGTTGGCAAACCAATATACTGGGTTGGTCCGCTAAGTATGGTGTTATTCTGAATCAGCACACCATTGTGCAATACCGTTACGCGCGCCGGTGAAAACAAGGAACCATCTTCCTTGAAGCGTGGGGCAGTGAAAATAACATCATAGCTATTCCACTCGCCTGGTTTGCGCATGGCATTTCTGAGGGGTGGATGCTGCTTGTAAATACTACCCGCCTGCCCGTTTGCATAGGTACGGTTGTTGTAAGAGTCCAGGATCTGTAACTCGTAGCCGGCATCGCCCCCATCTGTGGAAGCCAGAAACAAGCCACTGTTCCCCCGGCCTTGTCCCTCGCCGCTTATGTTTGCAGGTATCTGCCACTCAATGTGCAGCTGGTAATCCTGGAATTCCTGTTTGGTCTGTATATTGCCGGTACCTTTATTAACTGTAAAAACACCATTGGCCACTGTCCACTTTGCTGGTGTTTTTGGGTCTTTGCTAGATACCCACTGGTTTAAATTTTTTCCATCAAACAATATTATTGCGTCGGCAGGTGCTGCAGTTGTGTTGTATGTTCCTGGATTTACCACCTTAACCTCAGGCTCCCAGAGCTCAGTCATTTCAGGCTTCATCTCCATAGGTTTTGGAACCTCCTGCGCCTGTACCTGGGTGTAGGCCATGATGCCCATCCCAGCAGTTAATAAGAGCGTTTTATGCGTTAGCGAAAACTTTCTGTTCATTTAGCTTATATGTTTTATGGTCTATTTTACTTGGATACCTGTAATTATGAATATTTACGACACATAGAATATTAATTATCCAGTGAATTGATCCAGGCTGCAATCTTAAGCGCGTCTTCCTTAGGCACCTGGGGCATTGGCGGCATCTCTGTTGCATAATCAGGCCAGTTTTGGGGCTGCGGATTATGAATCAGCTCAACGATTTTCTCATTGGTATAATTGCGTTTAGCAACATCTACATAAGCCGGACCAATTTGCTTTTTAGTTTCGTTGTGGCAGGCAATACAGGTATGCTTGGTTAACAGCGGCTTCACTTCCTCAAAATTGGGCACTTTAGGCGCAGTTGTGGTCGCAGCATTTCTGGCACCCTGGCGTGCGTCGGGGCTTTCGGTCGCTTTCTGGTTAGCGCCTGCCTGCTGGCCTTTCTTTGTTTTTTTTGCTGCTGCTGTTTTTTTATCAGCTTCGGCTCCAGAATTGCGGGTGCTTGCTTCATTTAGAGAAAGCTTTTGCCCTGCCGGAATATTATTAAGCGTATAATAAGCAGAGGGATGCACAAGAGAGTAGGCGTTTTCTTTAGCACGTACACCCTCCAGCGAAAGATGATGGATGTAATACTGGCGCAGCCCATCTACAATGATTCTTGCCTTCAAGCCATCTTCAGAAACCTTCACGCCTTTAACCGTTGCGGTTTGCTGTTTGACCGGCGGACTGCCATATACAGGATGGTATTTATAGGTAAAACTTTCTACACGATAGGAAGCAAGGTCTTCGGCAGACTGGCGATCTACCGGCATGGTAAACTCTATTTCGAAACCATCTGGCATGGCACGGACCGTTCTCATTTCAAATGGCAGCTTGTTGTTCCATATCAGGCGTTCCAGGCCTTCGTTAGCCTCGCCGGCCGAGCCCCAGCCCCTGTTGGTTTCTCCAACAAAAAGAGAACCATCTTTAGCCCATGCCAGGCGTAAAACACCTGAACGGAAACCGCTCCTGAAATCAAAGGCTACACCCTGATAGACATCGTTAACTTTCTCCATTACCACGCGCATAATTTTGCTCTGCCCCTGGTCTCCTACCAGCAACTGGCCTTCGAAGGGACCAAAACTTCCCTTGGGAATCTTTACTACCTCGGAGTTGGAAATGCCCAGAATACCATGGGGCAGCCAAACGGCCGGCAGCTGCAGATCCGGAAATTCTTCCTTCAGGTCTGCCAGTATTACAAACTCCTCATCAACGACATTCTCCGGCTTAATAAAGCCTCCCCGACCATCGGGCACCTTGCGGTGATCTACCTTTGCATACAACTGCTCTGTTTTCAGTTTTATAGGTACGTTAGGCTGGTCTGTCCAGCGCAGGCCTGCCGGATGTCCGGTAAACGCTCCTTGTGGTACATGCCAGATGGCGCCCGAACCCATCCAGTCACCCTGGTTATCGGTATAGAACAAATCACCGTCAATCATACCCAATCCTGCCGGAGAGCGCATACCGGTTGCCCATGGCTCCATACGGCCCGCTTCGGTAATGCGCATCATCCAACCCCGCCAGGGCACAAAGCTTTCTCCCCGCCACCATTCTATGCTGCCGAATGCTACGTTGGCAGACACAAAGAACGAACCATCCGGTGCTACCTTGGGACCGAAGCTGTATTCGTGATAGTGCCCCGACAATGGCCAGGCATAAACTGTTTCAAATACATCGGCCTTACCGTCCATGTTGGTATCCTGCAGTTTGGTCAGCTCACCGCGCTGGGCCAGGTATAAGGCACCATCTTTATAAGCCAGGCCCAGCACCTCGTGTAAACCAGAGGCAAACTTCCTGAAATAGGGACGGGAACTGGTAGGATTTTCAACAATGAACACATCTCCCCGACGGGTTGCAACCCCCAGATTGCCATTGGGCAACACCGTAAGTCCTCCAACTTCCAGCAGGGTTCCTTCCGGAGAACTTAATCTTAAGATTCTGTAGAAGTCCTCTTCCATGGGCGATTCCTGCGCCAGGCTCTGTCCGGAAAAACCGGCCAATACCAGGGTAGCAAACAAGCTAGGTTTGGCCAGTGCGGCCATTATGCTTTTATGTATCTTCTTCATGAATTTTGTCTGGGTAAGCGTTAAAAAATAATGGAGTAAGCGAGTTTATTGCGCAGGGGCACGATCAGCTCCTGCCCATTAGCAGTATTGCGCACAACAGGCTTTATGGCCTTGGCATCTTCGAGCTGCAGGTAATATGCCTTGCCATCAACCACGTACTTTCCTTTGTCCAGGGTCTCAATTGTGCTACCCGATGCCAGCCTCAGGTACAAGCCGTCTGCCGGATTCTGCACCTGCAATTCCCGGCGAAAGCCCTGTCCGTTGGCCAGCGGCGTTATTGCATCTTCTACAGCAGTACCCCAGGCAATATAGCGGAAAGTGGGCAATCCGTTCGCGTTTAATACATAGCCTTTGGGCCGGTACCCACTGCCAGTGGTGTCGGTTGCCCAGGCAGCATCACCGGAGGTAAGCTTTGCAACAGAAAGCACAGGTGGTGCAATTTGCTGAATAGCTCCCTGGGGCCGGGAAGAACCATCACCACGTTCGTGCCACATGGGGGTAGTATCCAGGAAACCCCCACGCCAGATCTGAATAAGTGAGCCATTATCCAGGTCATAGGTGTAGTGCACCTGTTCCGTTGTGCCTACATTAATGCTGTGGGTTACGCGATGACCTCCCTCTTCTTGCTGCCCGTTATCTGCTTTTGCCCGCTTAGGAATATCCATGAAACTTCGCAGGATGGTGTTTTCGGTTGCATTAACCAGAATTGGATCAACCACCTCTCCTCGGCTGCTGATTTCATCACTGATGATGTAATCCCGTACGCCTGGACCCGCAACATTTAGCCCTAATGCAGGGTCGACCCAGTCTATGTATTTAGAATATACCAACTCAAAAGGCATTTCACCTGCAGGAAGCGAGACACTACCCTTCCCATTCGAGCCAGTTAATTTAATGGCATAATCATCACCAATTTTCAGGTAGCCACCGCCACCAGGTACATTTAAGTTAAAGCGATACTCACCCGGTTCCTGAATTTTAAGCGTACCCCTGTAGCGGATCAAAAATTGCTTAGGGAGTGGATTAAGGTTGGACGTTAGGATTACCGCGTTGCCCTCTGCCTCGGGGGGCAGGCTATCATACTGTGTCTCACCTTCAAATTTGCCTTTGTAAACCTGGTAAGTAAGGTTTGAGATCTCCGGACGTGGCTTATCATAGTGGGTAACAACAATATTACGAAATGCAACCGGACCATGATCTCCCTGAAATCTGAGCGGTCCTGTTGCGCTTTCATCTGCTTTTAGGGCACCACGGGTTGGTCCCATCAGCTCAAGATCTTCATGAATCAGCACTCCGTTCAGCTCTACCCGCAGGAACTTGGCATTCTCTGTTTTTTTACCGGATGCATCAAATCGTGGTGCCTGAAAAGAAAGCTTCAGGTGCTGCCACAGACCGGGAGCTTTGCTCACATTCTGGCGTGGGGCATAGCCCTCGTACCCTTTTTTACCTTCTGGCCGGCTTTCGTCCCAACGCTCATAAACGCCTCCGTTATTGGCAGGACTAGCCACACGATCGCCCCAGCTGTCTTCCAGCTGCAGTTCATAAAGCCCCTGTAGATAAATCCCCGAGTTCGATCCCGGCGCCATCATATAGTCAAGCTCAAGATCTATATCGCCATGCTCAAAGGTAGTGAGCAGGTCCTGGCCTTTGTTCTTTTTATCCGGAACGTTAGCCAGTACCCCAGTGCCTGCGTCAACACTCAGGTGGTTTGCTTTGTCCAGATTAGCCCCTACATTTCCTGCAATCTTCCAGCTTTTGGCCGGGCTCCGGAAAGCAGAAAGGTCGGTGAGGGGGAGTGGGGTTTGAGAAAATGCTTGATAATATCCCAGGGTTCCGGTAAGGATAGATAAAGCGAAACCCTGGCGAAGGCGTAAAGCCAGCCCATACAAAAAACGTTGTACCATACTGTTTGAGTAGCAGAAAATTTCGTCTTAGGTTTAAAAATGCACATATAAATGTGCATAAGCTTAAAAGTAGTCTTTTTTAATTAAAGGGAAAAGCAAAATAAAAGCCCACTCCGGTAAAATGAGGTGGGCTTATACTATGATTGAAGCTATTTTATTCGTTGTGCATCCAGGCCTTTTTAGCAAGCAGCTCTTCTTCTGCCTCTACATAATCCGGGTCGGGTACGCAACAGTCTACCGGGCAAACAGCAGCACACTGAGGCTCTTCATGAAAGCCCATACATTCCGTACACTTTCCACTAACGATATAATAGAACTCATCGGAAAGCGGAGGCTGCGGCGCCTGCGCATCTACTGTTGAGCCATCTTCTAATTCAACTTCATTCAGACTGGTACCACCGGCCCAGGTCCACTCAATACCACCTTCGTAGATCGCAGTGTTTGGGCATTCTGGTTCGCATGCACCACAGTTGATGCATTCGTCGGTTATCATGATCGCCATCGCTACTCTTTCTTTTTACTTTATCGAACTGAATAACAAACTTAATTGGTTTATGTTTGTAGTCAAAATTTACATAAATAAAGATAAATAAACGATGACACTGGCCGATCGGATACAGGCATTTGTAAAAATGGGCACTTACTTGCATCAACTGGCGGATGAAGAGGTAGAACGTTACAGCCTGCTGGCGCAAAGCCGTAATGCATGGTTCACGTTGCCAAATGTTCGTTTTGCACTACAGGCGTGGGCAAAGCTGCTGCAGGAAGACAACCTTAACAAATGGCTTGCTGCATATTCGGTACCCGACACACAAGCTTTACCTAAAAAAGTAGGCGTGGTCATGGCCGGTAATATTCCCCTGGTTGGCTTTCATGACCTGCTCTGCGTGCTGCTGAGTGGTCATCAGCTCTACGCTAAGACCAGTTCCTCCGATCCGCTTCCGGAACTGCTAGCTAAAAAATTACTGGAGATAGAACCCCGATTCGGGGATGCGCTCTTTTTCCAGGAGATGCTCAAAGGCATGAATGCCTATATTGCCACCGGCAGCGACAATACATCACGCTATTTCGAATATTATTTCAGAGACAAAGCCCACCTGATTCGCAAAAGCCGCAGCTCCTGTGCCATGCTGACGGGCCAGGAAACAGAAGCTGAGCTTAAATCACTGGGCAGGGATATGCTGCAATACTGGGGTTTAGGCTGTCGTAGTGTAAGCAAATTGTATGTGCCGGAGCAGTATAACTTCACGCCACTGTTCGAGGCGCTGGAATCCTGGGCAGATGTACAGAATCATCATAAATGGACAAACAACTATGATTATCGAAAGTCGATCCTGCTAATCAACGGACAGCAACATTTTGATACAGGTTTTTTGCTCTTTAAAGAAGATATCGGGCTGTCTTCCCCTGTAACCCTTATCCACTATCAGCATTATAAAGATGCACAGGAGCTGGAGCAGCTGATAGAACAACACACGGGCAGAATCCAATGTATTGTGGGGTCTGCAGCGCTGCCAACAACCACAACCTTTGGCCAGGCACAACGCCCTGCGCTCTGGGATTATGCCGATGGCATAGATACGCTATCCTTCCTGTTAAATTTGTAAGGGTCTGCATGAACACCAGCACCTTTGGAGAATACCTGCGCAAAGCGCTTCCCACACCCTTCACCATTGCATTAGTGCTCACAGCACTGGCGTTAGTGCTGCCATATTTATTTGTCCCTGAAAGGCCTGGAATGCTCCAGGTACTGGGCTACTGGCATCAGGGGTTTTGGGAACTGTTGGGATTTTCCATGCAAATGGTCCTGATCCTGGTGCTGGGTCATACCCTTGCACTAACATCACAGGCGCAGCTATTCATTGACAGACTCACAGCCTTTGCCGACACACCAGCGCGGGCAGTGGCGTTCACAGCACTGGCTGCCCTGATAACTGGTTTAATCAACTGGGGCTTATGCCTGGTCTTTGGTGCAATCCTGGCGCGTAAGGTCGCAGAAAATGCAAACGTCCGGGGTATAGCCATTAACTATCCGTTGGTGGCAGCAGCCGGCTATTGCGGCATGATGGTCTGGCATGGCGGCCTCAGCGGCTCAGCGCCGCTAGTAGTGGCTGGAAAAGGGCATTTCCTGGAAGGAATCTTTGGAGTTGTGCCTGTAGAACAAACCCTCTTTTCCAGCTTTAATATCAGCATAAGCCTTGCTTTGCTGGTGTTGATCCCCCTGGGACTTTACTTTATCGGTAGCAAAGCACCGGCTACCCCAGCACTGCTCCCCAATGCTACTGCGCAAACGGAAGGCACTGTAACAGCGCCTGCAGCAGGAGAACCTGCTACAGGTGCAGAAAAGCTGGACAAAAGCAACCTCACCGGGCTGCTGGCAGGCCTACTAATTGTTGGTTACAGCCTTTACCTTGCCTTTGTCAGTGAAAGCGGCCTTTCGTTTCTGGACCTCAACTACATTAATTTTTTGCTTTTTGGACTTTGCCTGCTGCTGCATGGCAGCATTGAACGTTTCCTTGGCGCTGTTCAGGAAGCTGTAGGGGGTGCTTCCGGCATCATAATCCAGTTTCCGCTCTATGCAGGCATTATGGGCATTATGAAATACAGTGGGCTGATAGTGGTATTGGCCAATGCTTTTATCAACAATGCCTCGCCGGGCTTGTTGCCATTTTTAACTTTTATAAGCGCGGGGCTCATCAACATTTTTGTGCCAAGCGGCGGTGGACAGTGGGCAGTACAGGGACCCGTTGTTAGTCAGGCTGCCGTAGGTCTGGATGTGCCTGTGGAATGGGTCATTATGGCCCTGGCCTATGGCGATGGTTTAACCAATATGCTGCAGCCCTTCTGGGCATTGCCACTGCTTGGCATCACCGGCCTGCAGGCGCGCGATATTCTGCCTTACACCCTGCTGATCATGCTCATGGGGCTGGTAATCTATGGGGTTGCCCTTTTATTCTTTTTATAGTTTGCAAAGCAGCTGCCAGCTGCATCCTTCACTTACACATAATAATTTACCTATTTAGTGCCTGCTGGTTCTCAGGCATATACCAACTATTGTGCTGCATACACGTTAAAGATTCCATGCAGCCAAGCATTTTTTAATAATCAAAATATAAATTTACGATCATGGACGCAGTAAAATTAGATAAAATGCATTCTCTAAAAAATTCATTAGAGGATGTGCATAATAGCCAGGTTGCCCTTGTTCAAAAACTGGCACAAATGGAAATTACCCTGATGGAAAATCCGGATAAAGAACTGGAAACAGGCATTTCTGACATGCATTCCAATGCTTCCCAAAATGCAGACATTGCCCGGAACCTTCTGGAAAAGTTCAATACAAGGGTGGACAAGGCTGATAAAGCCTTTGTACCTGAACCTGAGCCTGAAGACGAGGAAACTAAATAGGCTTGAACTGGAATTGCGCGGCGGTGACGCTGGTTAAAGCTTAACACGCAATTGCATTAACAAGTAGATAACATGCATAAATACAAAAGACCCGCAGCATCTGCTGCGGGTCTTTTGTTTAATCATAAACTTAGTTTGGCTGTGCGCCGCGCTTGATTTGCAGCCAGCCCTTAAGTTCACTGCTTTCGCTGTTAGGAATTCTAATACTGTAGTAATATAGACCTTCCGGTAGCGTATCTCCTCCCCAATCGTTCTGATAATCCTGACTCTGGTAAACCACTTTACCCCAGCGGTTGGTGATGATCACCTGCGTATTAGGCATTTTGTTGCGAATGTGGAATACTTCGTTCTTCCCATCCCCATTCGGAGAAATAAAGTTGGGAACGAACACACTGGTATCGAAGCCAACTGTTTCTGTCAATACTACGCTACATCCGGTTGCATCCGTGACAGTAAGCTGGTATACACCAGGAGGCAGGTTGTTATAGGTAAAGTCGTACTTGCCCGTAGTGCCATTCATCGGCACAGGATCACCATAAGATTCAAATGCCCAATCTTCCTGACCTTCTATGCGATCTGTCCAGATGAGACTTGCTGCATAAGGAGCTGTGCCACTACCATTGGCAACTCTGAATGAGAGTGTACCTGTAGCCCTCTCGGGGAACGAAACTGTAGTACCTGTTAAAGTTACTGCCAGCTTCAGATCGGTTTCCAGTACAATCACTTCGGCGGCCAGAGACTGTTCAATGGTATTGCAAAGTCCCTGGTCCTGCTTGATAATAACTTTATAAAGTCCTTCTTCCAGGCCTGTTACTTCCCAGTTTTGCTGTGTTGCATATTCAAAAGCAGTGATGGTTCTGCTTTGAACCAGTATTTCATCCTGGTACACTTCTACCTGGTAAGCCAACCCGGCAGCACCACTCAGCTGGCTGATAAGCACACCACCGATCGCATCCACGCAATAGATGTTCATTGGTTCAGCAACAAAAGTAATCGGCACGGGTATTTCGCTTCCTTCAATCACGAAGTCTCGTACTTCAGGACAGCCCTCCAGGCTTCTGCTGCGTACCTCTACCCGGTAGTTGCCCTGCTCCAGGTAGAACCTGTACAGTTCACCGGTACCGTTAAACAACTCTTCACGGGAGATCAGATCATAGGTACCTTCAGCGTTCATGATGTAAATATCTGCCATGTACGGACCAGGCACCTCTGTAATCTCGGTATCGATCTTGAGGAACAGTCCATTGCGCAGCGCAGGATTTTCACAGCTGAAAACAATGGCTCTGCTCTCTTCAGCCAGAGCAATGAGACCAGGTGAAGGAACTACGATAGATTCAGTTGCCTGACAGCTGCCATTCTCCACGATAAGGTTGTGACGGCCGCGGGCCAGACCCGTGAATTGCATACCAGCTGTATAGTCCTGCCAGTTGTCATCATTGGCCAGTTTAACCCGATAACCGGCGGCCGGGTTACCCCCTGTTATGTTGTCCAGCCTGAAGGCACCCACGTTGTCGTTGCAGTTTGCATCCTGGGTAATGCTGGTAACCACTTCTATTGCTGCATAGAGGTTCAGTATTTCCAGAGAAGCTGTTGCCGGGCAAGCATCTGAAGGGCTGTTGCGCACCAGTATGTTGATGATACCAGCAGGGAGGTTATTGAACTCTATTGCGTTGCCATTGAGTATTTGCCAGGTATCGGTTCCCTCCAGCATGTATTCATACGGCGCATTACCGCCGGCTACAGACAGGCGCGCTTTGCCGCTGGCTTCACCAAAGCACTGCACATCTCCGTCAGCTGCTTTTTCGAAAGTAATATCCAGGCGCGGCTCAGCCTCCAGAATGGTAGTCAGGCTACATTCGTTGCCATTGCTGTCTCTGATGAAAACGCTTACCTCACCTGCAGGAATGGTTACAATATCAAGCACAAACGAGCTTTCGGCAACTACCTCTTCTACCTGCTCACCTGCAAAGGTGTAGCGGATAAAGTAAGGCTGCGCACCACCCGATATGTTATAGTAAAGGGCGCCATTGCGTTCGTCGCAGCTCGGCCTTACAAAACTAGTAAGCTCCGCACCAAACACGCCGCAATTGAACCCATTCCCAACGCACTCTTCTGTGGTCAGTACCCGAACTTCAAGCGGATCAGCAGTATCTTCAGTTGTAGAGAGACATAAGCCATTTGCATCTGTTACCACTACAACCACCTGTACCTGCTGACCGTGCTGTGGTGAGGTCAACACATAATTGGCACTGGTACCAGCCTGCACTTCCGCACCATCTACAGAGAATATGTAGCGAGGGTTAGTGCCAGCATTGGTTGCGGAAGCGGTAAAGGTGATGGCAGAACCCGGACAAACACCTGCAGGCGCACTGCTGGTAAGGGTTACATTTGGTGCCAGCGGTGTTGCAAAAGGAATGGTATACATTGCTTCTGCTGGAGGCAACACGCAGCTGGTACCTGCTGGCAAAGTGATCACCAGGCGCAGCTGTGCATTTTCCGGCAACTGGTTTGGAACGATCTCAAGCTGGTTGGCAGCAGAGGATTCGTTATCCAGCAACGCATCCTTTACCAGATCTGCACCAAGGTACCACTGGTAGCGGGCTGCCATTCCGGCAAAACGCCAGTCGATATAGGTACCATCCGCAATAACCGTTACGGGTGTAGAACTGTCTGCACAAACCGCTGCAATTGGCAGGATCTCTGCAGTCGCCTGCACTTCCGGTACTATTGTTATGTTTTCCACATCACTTACTGAATTTCTGCCTTCGCAGATATAGCGATCATCTGTGATGGTGATTTCTAAGCGGAATATATCACCGCTGGTGAAGCCTTCCGTCCTGCTAAAGGTTGGTGCTGCTTCATTGCTGATCAGTGCATCATTGTAGAACCAGGCATACTGAGGGTTGCGGCCTATCTGAGCAGTATCAGCTTCCAGTCGTAGGGTTGTAATATCGGTACAAATATCGC
The DNA here is from genome assembly GCA_030147305.1 of Cesiribacter sp. Classification (GTDB taxonomy): domain Bacteria; phylum Bacteroidota; class Bacteroidia; order Cytophagales; family Cyclobacteriaceae; genus Cesiribacter. The sequence goes on along the minus strand of JASLAE010000305.1, from coordinate 3,175 downwards.
TGCCTGGCAGCAAACGTACCGTCACTGCAGGTGATACTTCGCAGGCCGGGGCACAATCTCCTTCGTAAAGCTCAAGCGTAAACCTGGTTGCTTCACTTTCCGGACAAAGTGCACCGTATTGAGTAGCAAAATAGGTATAGGTACCTACCGCATTGTCTGTGGGCCTGAATTCAATGCCTTCATAAACAAAGTTTGCAGGATCTACCCGATCGCGATACCAGCGCAGGTTTGCACCACTCTGGTCTGTGATCACTGGCATAGCGCTACCCAAACAAACACGTGCTTCATTAGAAGATAATGTTGGCGCTACCAATACTGGCAAAATGATCTGGTAGCTATCGGTTGCCCTGGTTGGGTTGGCACAGCTGAGGCTGGACGTTACTTCCACTGTAAAGTTGTCGCCATTCATAAAAGCCTCAACATTGTATTGCTGGCCGGTTGCACCTGCAATAAGTTCACCGTTTTGGAACCACTGAAAGACAGGGGCAGCTCCTCCATAGGTAACAGCAGCACTTAATACAATATCATCGCTGCTGCAGGTGATTTCTGCTAATGGCTCCACGCTTACAACCGGTACAAAATTATTCTCAATTTCGACCAATACGGCGTCTGTTCCGGAACAGCCATTAGTACGATCAGTAACCGTTACAGTATAGGTGTCGGTAGTTGAAACAGTAATGTTGGCCGTTGTTTCACCGGTACTCCATAGAATGTCATGGGTATCGGTGCTGTAGCCGGCACTCAGTTCTGTGCTGGCAGGGGTACACAGGGCAATGTCGTCACCCAGATCTACTGTAAAGCCACTTCTGCGCTCCAGGTTCACCTGGGCTACAGGACTCTGACACGCTCCATCCGTTGCTATGGCATAGTAGGTAGCAGTTGTGCCTGCAGCCAGTTCAGCGGGAACAAGGGTACTTCCCCTATTCTGCAGCTGCGTCAGCTCCGCATTGGCGTACCACTCAATGTTGCTACCTGTGGCTGTAACCTGAGGCAGCTCCTCTTGGGCACATAACACTATTGTAGTATGTGACAGTACCGGTGCAACCAGCACTGGCTTCACCTCTGCTGTTACAGTTGTTGCTGCACTTAGCGGACAGCCGTCTGCCTGCTGTGTCACCTCTATGCTATAGGTTACCCCATTCTGTAGAGGTGTATAATTTAAGTCATTGCCTTCACGCACAGCCTCTTCCTGGCCATTGAGCAGGATTCTCCAGCGAATGTTGGTGCCCTCGGCACTCAGCACAAGGGCCTCACCGGCACATACGCTTACGGTAGAAGGTGTTACCACCGGAGCTGTAGTGCTCTGGCGATCCAGTGTAAGGCTGGCTGTAGGAGTACCGGTTGCACACGCCAGTGCAGAAGTCACCTGTACGCTGATCTCCTCTCCATCGGTGAAGCTGGCAAGGCTAAGGGTGCTGCCATTTTCATTGGCTATTACCGCTCCGCCACGCGTCCACACATACGTTGCTCCTTCGCCTGCATTGCTTGTAGCTACTAATGTCACTGCAGTTGTGTTGCAGGTGATTGGCTCCTGGGTAGCCAGCGAAACGGCTACGGTAATTTGCTCTTCTATGGTTACCGCTATGGCATCAGTTGCTGAGCAGCGGCTGGTTCTATGCGTTACGGTTACAGAATAGTTTCCTGTTTCCGCTACTGTAATGTTTTCTGTTTGAGCACCTGTGCTCCACAGGATCTCGTACTCTGCTGTGGAATAGCCAGACCTGAGTTCCTGGGTAGCGGGTGCACACAAGCTGATGTCCTCGCCCAAATCAACGCTGAAGGTCTCGCCTACTATCACTGTTAATTCTGTTGCTGCACTTGGGCAGCCCTCTGCAGTAGCAACAGCAAAGTAGCGGTAGGTACCAGCAGCAAGGGTTGCTGCCAGTTCTAGGGTAGCGGTGTTGCTGGCTATTGTAGTAAGCGCAGCATCGCTGTACCATATCAGTTCAGTACCCTGGGCAGTTACGCTGCCTGCTGTTCCCTGGCACAGTTCTACTGTGCTGTCTTCCAGGGTTGGCTGAGTCACTGCTTCTTTTACAATGACAGTGTAAGAGGCAGCCGGGCTGCTGGCACATCCTTCGGGATGCTGCGTAGCAGACACCGTATACTCACCAGCTTCTGTTGGGGTGTAGCTAAGGGTGGCGCCTGTACGGGTAACGGGCACTCCTGCACCGGAGATTGTCCAGGTGATGTTCTCACCAGTGGCTGAGGCTATTATGGCCTGGCCATAGCAAAGCTCCCCGTCCCCTGGGGTTAAAGCAGGCGCTTCAACGGCTGGAATTACCAACTCCAGCGCATCTTCGACCACTGCTGAACTGGCACAAACCAGTGTAGAGGCCAACACTACCCGTACAGTAGTACCGGAAGTAAAGCCGTTAAGGGCAAATCGATTCGATGTTGTCGCTTGTCTGGCAGTGGTTTCCTCCCCTACATACCAGCTATAGATCGCTCCTTCACCAGCCTCTGTAGCCGTTGCAACTAAAGTTGCTGTAGTTGAAGCGCAGGTCAGTGCCTCTTCCAGGTCTACGGCGACTGTGGGCGTTACCAGAGGATTAACCGTACCTTCTACCTCAAATCGTGAGATACAGCCATCCTTGCTTACAATTAGTCTATAGGTGCCTGAGTTTTCAGTTTGGGCATTTTCAATGCGTACCTCATGGGCATTACCCGTATAGCCTGCCGGGCCTTCCCAGCTATAGGTTGCACCTTCCACTTGCTCTGCAGTCAGCACAAGGGTTGCACCCTGGCATACAGCAGCGTTGTCTGGCTGCGCCAGTTCAACACCCGCTTCCGTGCTTTGCTCAATCACAGCGGAGTAAGGACCTGCACCGCAGGCATTGACTGCCTTTACGCGGTAGTAGTACGTGGTGCCGCTTACTAAACCGGTGGCTGCATATTCAGTGCTGGCAAGGCCATTGATTACCCGCAGGCTGGTACCGGCAAAGGCTTCATTATCTGCTATTTCAAGGGTATAGCTTGCAGCATTGGCTACTGCAGCCCAATTGGCGGTGAAGCCAACGCAACCAACATTCGTTGCTGCGCTCGCTACCGGTGTACCTCCAAAACTGATCGTGTAAGAAGCTGGAGTTGTTGTAACAGAAACCGCACAAGTACCTGCCGTAGCTGTAGTGGCTGGTTCAAAAGCAAAGACTACATCACCACAGAGTGCTGCGTC
>JASLAE010000263.1 GCA_030147305.1 Cesiribacter sp. | reverse complement strand
CCAGATGGAGCAAATTTTGCACCTTGTAATCTGGCACAAAGGTAGCAGTAAATCGCCAATCTAAGAACTGGAACAAAAATTATCCTGCTGACGTGCTAGCGAGCTATTTTCAAATGATTAACAGTGATAAACGAAAAGAGTAACCCCAAAATCTAAAAGTTCTGCCTCTCACAGGAGCTTACTCTGTGGTACGGCAACACCCGATTTAGGTTGAATGTTTAGGAAAATTTTTTCAACAAATATTGCTAACCGGCAATAACATTTCCTAACAGGCCGGCAAGTTCCATTTCTGCTTTCTTGAGCTCCTGGTGCACCAGCAGGATCTGATCTACTTCCTCAGGGCTGGTAGCGGTGTGTAGTTGTTGCTGATTTTCGCGGACAAGGGTACGCACCAGCCGGAATTTAAGGCGCAACACATTCTGCAGCACCGCCTTCTCCAGATGGTCCTTTTCATGTACTGTATAAATATTATGCTTTTGCTGCCAGGCATCGCTGAGCTCATAGCGGCTAAGGCTTAGCTCGGCAACCACCTTTTTTATTTCCGGGTTACCATGCTGCAAAAGATATTGCTCATTGATGATTTGTCCGTTTTTCAAATTATCCCGATAAAGGTCCAGGATCTGCCGGTAAACGGGCGTCTGAAACTCAATTTCTGCAACTTCCTGCAGCAGGTACTGTTGCAGGGGCAGGTTTTCGCCCACCTGCTGAAAACCATAGCGGAGCAACAGGCGAATACTTTCCTGCTCCTGCAGGGAGAGGCTCTCTTCGCTGCTGGTAGCCGTTTCTGGTGCACTGGCAGGGGAGGCAGGTGGTAAAAAATTATCTTCCAGCGGTAGCTCCGGAGGTGCCTGTTGTTTATGCCGGCTGCGGAGTATTTTCTGCAGCTCCTGCATCAGCACAGGCTCATCAATATTCAATAGGGTGCTGCACTCGCGCAGATAAACCGACTGGGCTACAGGGTCGGCCAGCAGGGCAATGCTGCCCAGGATATCGCGGGCAACTTCGGTACGGCGCAGGGGATCGTTACCAGCCTCTTTCAGGAGCAGCTTTGTTTTGAATACTACAAAGTCTGTTGCTTCTGCCTTCAAATAATTTGTAAAGCCCGTAGCCCCAACTTTGCGGCTGTAGCTATCGGGATCTTCGCCCTCGGGGAAAACTACGACTTTTGCCTGCAGCCCCCCCTCCAGGATCAGGTCAATACCCCTGAGCGAAGCTTTGAGTCCGGCCGGGTCGCCATCATATAAAACTGTAATATGTTTGCTGTACCGGCTTATCAGCCTGATTTGCTCCACCGTTAGGGAAGTGCCGCTGGAGGCCACGACGTTCTCGATGCCGGAGAGGTGCAGGGATATAACGTCGGTATAACCTTCTACCAGGTAGCAGTTATCATGTTGCCGAATTAACTTCTTGGCCAGGTGCATGCCGTAGAGCACATTGCTCTTGTGGTAAACAGGGGTCTCCGGCGAGTTTATGTACTTGGGCTGCTTCTTGTCCGTCTTTAGCTGTCTGGCACCAAAGGCTATGGGTCTGCCGGATGGGTTGTGGATGGGGAAGATGACCCGTCCGCGGAAGCGGTCGTAGGTTTTATCTTCCTTGCGGATGATTAGACCTGCTTTTTCCAGGAGCTCCTGGCTAAAACCTTTTTCAGTGGCAGCTTTTAAGAGCCCATCCCAGGCATCGGTGCTATAGCCCAGCTCAAATTTCTGAATAATGGCATCCGGAAAGCCTCTTTCTTTCAGGTAACTGTAGCCAATACTCCTGCCGTCGGGATGTTCCTTCAGCAATTGCTGAAAATAGTCTGCGGCAAATTTCAGAATAATATAAAGGCTTTCCTTTTCCTGATGCTCCTGTAGTTGTTGTGGTTCAGGCTCTTCTTCGGGCAGTTCTATGCCATACTTTTCGGCAAGCTGTTTTACGGCTTCCATAAAGCTCAGGCTCTCGATCTCCATCACAAAATTGATGGCATCACCAGCCTTGCCGCAGCCAAAGCATTTGTAAATGCCCTTGTTGGGCGCTACAGAAAAAGATGGAGATTTTTCGTCATGAAAAGGGCAGCAGGCCCAAAGGTTCTGGCCCTTGCGCTTCAGCGATACGTAGTCCGATACTACTTCTTCTATGTCCAGTCGCTGCTGTAGCTCTGTAATTACTTCCTGCCCAATCCGCATCTAATCCTGTAATGTATTAGTACAAGGTACAAAGATAATCAATTCACCCGTGCGCGAATGCCGGCTCAGGCAGTGAAATTCTGGAGAGGGGTTGCCGGGAAGCGCAGCTTTACAATTTACAGATCAATATCCCCAGGGGTAAAGGTCTGGGGGTGCGTCTTCAGCGGTAGCGGTACCCAGCGGGTGTAGCGACTGGGTTTGGTCTAAGAACAAAAATGCATCGTAACGTTGGTGCACTATAGAAGGTATATAATTGTAATGTTGCTCATTTTGCGGTTGGTATACCACCCCAATGGCCCGCTGGGGGATGGGTTGGTCAAAATCTTTGTCTTTTTCCAGGGCCGACGATAGTATAATTTTGTTTTTGGGGCTTAGCTGATGCAGCAGCTCTTCCCAGCTGCCGGGGCTGGCTGCGGGTACTTCCATAATTTTTAAGGGCGCCCCCCATGCCTCTGCAGCAATGACCGATCCTTTATAGGATCCAAAGCCTACAATAAATACATTTTCTCCCCATTCTTTTCTGGCAAGCTCGCCCATGTTTATGAGCCCATCCGCTTCCATGCTTGTATACCTGGCATCGCCTACATGTGAATTATGTGCCCAGATAACAACCTTGCTCTCCGGACCATGATAGGCCAGCAGCCTTTTTAATGTAGCGGTCATGTGCTCATCGCGAATGTTCCAGGAATCTGCTGCACTGCCCGCCATGCTTGTGTAGTAGCGTTCTCCATTGCGGGCCAGGTGGGCATGTTGTTCAGCCACAAAGTCTGCTTCTGTTTTTTGGCTTTTGCTGTTGCTGTATTGTTGTACGCTTCTCCACATGCGTTCAATCTTTTCGCGGCAAATGGGAGGGGCATGCGCAATGGACATGGCATACTCCTGACCTCCGGTACTATCTGAATCAAAGCAGGGCTCAGTGTCCTGAAGCATCGCCTGCTGATCGGCACCTGATGCAGCTGCCAGGTACAGTTCCAGTTCATCCAGCGTCTCCCAGGGATCAAAAATGTCTATCCCGAAAAAGCCTATTTTTGCTGCCGTAGCTTTGGATTGATTGTGCCTGTTTAACCAGCTAACGAGGGATGCCGTTTCTGCATTGTTCCACATCCAGTTAGGCCATCGCCTGTATTCGTTTAACATGGCCAAAAGGGCTGTGCTGTCCTGCGGCGCTCCCTTGATAAACTTATTAACCTGGTAAGTATCTGCCCAGGCACCTTCTACAGCTATAAAATCAAAACCTTTTTCTTCGATCAGCCGCTTGGTAATGGCTGTACGCCAGGTGTAGTAATCAGAGCTGCCATGAGACCCTCCTCCCAAAAATACAATCCTGTCGTCACCAATGGCCTTGAGTAGTACATCAAGATCTTTGGAGGTATTGAGCGGATGGTGAGGAATGGTAAGTCGGAGTGGTTTATCATGCCGTGTGGTAACGGTATCTCTTCCCCTTTGAGGGCCCTTACAGGCATAAACACACATTAGGAGAATCATCAGTAGACAGATTTGCTTCCATCTCATGGTATAAATACCATTATCATACAGGACCTGTCTCTTTAAATTATATAAGAGCATAATAAGACGGTGATTGCTGGGCATACATGATTGTTCATAAACGCTTTTGGCTGCTGAATGTTGAGCTCAGGCATCAATAACCAGCTGCAGCTGCTAGCAGGCATTCATTAGCATAGCTTATAATCCAAAGAGCAACAATAAAGCTGCTTTCAAACACCGTCCATTACACTGCCCGAACATTCCATGATACACCATCCAGAGAGGATAAGTAATTATTATGTACTGTTTGACCCATATTTAGCAGGATTGTAGATAAAATTTTTTAAAAAATTTAATAAAGAGCGCAAACGTTTTAATTCGCTGTAAATGCAATTTTCCGGTATAAAATGTTGCTTATGATCAATAACCCAAAATATTATTTCTTTATTTTTTGAATTTTTGATTGTAAGTTAATGATTGTATTGCTGCAGAGTACTAATTTTAAAGTTCACTTTTCACGTGATGAAGCAGGCGCAAAAAGGACTATATACTCCAGAACTGGAACATGATTCCTGTGGGGTAGGCTGTGTTGTAAATCTGGATAGTAGTAGAACGCATGCTGTTGTGCGCGATGCGCTGAGCATGCTTAAAAATATGGAACACCGGGGAGCAACCGGTGCCGATCCTTACACAGGAGATGGAGCGGGCATTCTGGTGCAGGTCCCTCACGATTTCTTTGAGCAGGCCCTGCTCCCTGCCGGCATTACCTTACCAGCAGCAGGGGGCTATGGTGTTGGCATGGTTTTCTTTCCAAAGGATGCTGATCTGCGGCTGAGATGTAAAAAAATTCTGGAGCGTTGTTTAGAGAAGGTTGGTTTTGAACTGTTAGGCTATAGAGAAGTACCTGTAGATGTAAGCGTACCTGGTAAAGAAGCCATGAAAGTGGCCCCCTACATCGAACAGGTTTTTGTAAAATCGCTGAACAGTGAGCTGCAGAACGAGGAGCTGGAGCGCAAGCTTTTTGTGCTGCGCAAATTTATAACACAGGAAGTAGTAAAATCACTGACGGCTCAGGCAGATGCCTTTTACATCACCAGCTTCTCCAGCCGTACCATCATCTACAAAGGCCAGCTTAAAACCGACCAGCTCGAGGATTTCTATGACGATCTTCGTCATCCGGACTTTACCTCTGCCCTTGCGGTGGTTCACTCCCGGTTTTCTACCAATACTTTTCCTAAGTGGCGGCTGGCGCAACCCTTTCGCTTCATTGCCCACAATGGCGAGATCAATACCATCCGGGGTAATGTAAATAAAATGAAGTCTAAAGAAACCCGCATGAAATCGGCGCTCTTTAGTGAAGAAGAACTACAGTGGCTGCTGCCGGTAACCCTGCCCGATAATTCCGACTCTGCCAATCTCGATGCGATGGTGGAGCTGTTGACCCTGGCGGGTAGACCGCTGCCGCACGTAATGATGATGATGGTGCCCGAAGCCTGGCAGGATAACCGCCAGATGGACCCCGCCCGTAAAGCATTTTACAAATTTCATGCTGCCATTATGGAGCCATGGGATGGTCCGGCAGCTCTTTTCTTTACAGATGGAAAACAGGTAGGCGCTACCCTTGATCGGAATGGGCTGCGCCCGGTGCGTTACTGCATTACCAACCGGGGGCAGCTTATCATGGCTTCTGAAGCAGGTGCCCTGATCGTAGACCCGAAAACAGTCATCAAGCGGGGCCGCCTGGAACCGGGTAAAATGTTACTGGCCGACCTGAACCAGGGACGGGTGATTGAAGACGAGGAGATCAAGCAGATCGTCTGCAGCGATAAACCTTATTTTGAATGGATCAAGCAGCAGCGCCTAAAGCTTCGCCTGCGTCCCGATCCACAGGTTCCGCTCAAGACCCTGCAGCCGGAAGAGCTGCGGCAGAAGCAGAAAGCATACGGCTACACAGAAGAAGATCTCAAGATGATCATCCGCCCCATGGCTGCGACCGGCAAGGAGCCAGTAGGCAGTATGGGTGCCGATGCACCACTGGCCGTACTTTCACAGCAGAGCCAGCATGTAGCCAATTACTTCAAACAATATTTTGCCCAGGTAAGCAACCCGCCAATCGATCCGATCCGGGAGCGCCTGGTGATGTCGCTGTTTACCCGCCTGGGTGAATCACGCAACATTCTGGCCGAATCGCCGGCGCATACCCGTCAGATTCACATTTCGCAGCCGGTGCTCAGCCACGAAGATTTTTATAAGCTGCTGCATCTGGAGAAAGAAGGTTATCCGCACCAGTTCCTGGATGCAACTTTTGCTGTTGGCGGAGAAGAATCTCTTCAACAGGCACTTGATAGCGTATGTGCGCAGGCAGAAGAAGCTGTTCGTCAGGGCAAGAAAATTCTGTTTATCTCTAACAGAAATGTAGACAGGCAGCGGGCGGCCATTCCTTCGCTTTTGGTTATTGGGGCGGTACACCACCACCTGGTAGAGAAGCGTATGCGTACGCAGGCTGGTCTGGTTGTAGAAGCAGGCGATGCCTGGGAAACACACCATTTTGCGACCATCATTGGCTATGGTGCCAGTGCTGTGTATCCTTATCTGGCCTATGACACCATTACCCAGCTGCACCAGCAGGGCAAGCTGGAGAAAGCCCTGCCGGTATCAAAATACATGGGGCTATTCATCAAGGCTATCGGCGACGGCTTGTTGAAGATTATGTCTAAAATGGGCATCAGTACCCTGCAGTCTTACCAGAGCTCTCAGATTTTTGAGTGCGTTGGCTTTGGTGAGGAGGTCATGGAGAAATGCTTCCGGGGTACTGTCAGTCGCCTGAAGGGCCTAAATTTTGAAGACCTGGAAAAGGAATGTCTCATTCGTCATCATGCTGCTTTTGGCGGAGAAGACAAGTTCCTGGAAGGGGGCGGCTTTTACCACTGGCGCAGGAACGGCGAAGCTCACCTGCTGAGCCCGCAGGTTATCCATTTTCTGCAGAAGTCTACGAGCCTCAACGACTACCACCTGTACAAGCAATATTCGAAAGCATTACGGGCCCAGGACCAAAATGCCATCACCCTGCGCAGCCTCCTGGAATTTCAGGAGCGCGAGCCGGTTGCACTGGAAGAAGTGGAACCTGTTGAAAATATTTTGAAGCGCTTTGCTACAGGCGCCATGTCCTTTGGTTCAATCTCCTACGAGGCGCACAGCACCCTGGCCAGGGCGATGAACCGCATTGGTGGTAAAAGCAACAGTGGAGAGGGGGGAGAGGACGAAGCCCGTTACCTGCCAAAGCCCAATGGTGATTCTGAGCGTTCTGCTATCAAGCAGGTGGCTTCCGGAAGGTTTGGTGTTACCAGCCATTATCTGGCCAACGCCGACGAATTGCAGATTAAAGTAGCACAAGGTGCTAAGCCTGGTGAAGGCGGTCAGCTGCCCGGCCATAAAGTGGATGGATGGATTGCCCGTGTGCGCCATTCAACACCCGGGGTGGGCCTGATTTCGCCGCCGCCCCACCACGATATTTATTCTATAGAAGACCTAAAACAACTAATCTTCGACCTGAAGAACGCCAACCCTGCTGCACGTATCAATGTTAAGCTGGTTGCCGAAGCAGGCGTGGGCACAATTGCAGCAGGCGTGGCCAAGGCCAAGGCCGATGCAATCCTGATTTCAGGTGCCGATGGCGGTACGGGCGCCAGCCCGCTTAGCTCCATCCGCCATGCAGGCCTGCCCTGGGAAATGGGCCTGGCAGAAGCGCACCAAACCCTGCTTAAAAACAAGCTTCGCAGCCGTGTGGTACTGCAAACGGATGGAAAACTGATGACTGGCTACGATGTGGCCATTGCCACGCTGCTGGGTGCAGAAGAGTGGGGCATCAGCACGGCAGCCCTGATTGTTGAGGGTTGTGTGATGATGCGCAAATGCCATCTGAATACCTGCCCGGTCGGTATTGCGACCCAAAACCCAGAGCTGAGAAGGCTCTTTACCGGCAATCCTGACCATATTGTAAATTTCTTTAAGTTTCTGGCACAGGAGCTGCGGGAGATCATGGCACAGCTGGGCTTCCGTTCTATTGGCGAAATGGTAGGGCAGTCGCATGTGCTGCAGGTTAGAAAAGACCTGAACCATTGGAAGCTGAAGAAACTGGATCTGTTCCCGATGCTGTACCAGGAGCCAGCCGTGGATGGCACCGGCACCTATAAGATGATGGAGCAGGATCATGAAATTGAGGCGGTGCTTGACCGGCAGCTGGTGCAGGATTTTAAAGCAGGCAAGACAGATTTGCTGGAATACCCCATTATTAATATCGATCGTTCTGTAGGAGCCATGCTTTCTTATGAAATTTCGCGGGCCTACGGGAAAGACGGGTTACCGGAAGGCAGCTTCAATGCCATCTTCAGCGGGTCGGCCGGTCAAAGCTTTGGGGCGTTTCTGGCTCCGGGCATCAGCTTCCGCCTGGTGGGTGAAGCAAACGACTATATGGGGAAGGG
>JASLAE010000243.1 GCA_030147305.1 Cesiribacter sp. | reverse complement strand
AATATTTAAGAGCGTCTGACATTTATCCTCAGTTTCCTGCCATTCTTTTTCAGGAATAGAATTCTCTGTAATTCCGGCGCCGGCGTACAGCATGGCACGCTCGCCAAAGAGCTGCATACAACGCAGGTTCACAAACAAATGTGTTTCCTTCTGTAGGTTAACCGGCCCCAAAAAGCCTGCAAAAAAGCTCCTGTCCAGTGCTTCGCGCTGCGCCAGAAATGCCGCAGCAGGCTCTTTGGGCAGACCACAAACGGCAGAGGTCGGATGCAGCAGTTGCAGCATGGCTGTAGGCAGGTTAGGATAGCCAACCGTTTTCAAATTTATTCTAAAATCTGTACGCAGGTGCATTAGATTAGCGGCCACAACGGTTCTGGGTCCTATTTCTTCAAACTCGCGTACCCGGATTTTCTTTAAGCAATTGATGATATAGCGACTCACCATGGCCTGCTCTTCTATTTCCTTTTGGCGCCATACTGCATCTGCAGTGCTCATGCCTTCCTGCCTGGGTTGCGTACCTGCCAGTGCAACGGTGCAAAATTGTTGATTTTGATCTACCGAGATCAATACTTCCGGGCTTGCACCAATCCAGGTACCAAGGCCGGGTACAGCTACAGCTGATACAAAAGCGGCCGGATAAGCCTCACAAAGCTTATTGAAGAAGCTTATCAGTGAAAACCCCTTGTTTAATGCTACTTCTTTTGTACGGGCACAAACATTTTTCTGAAAGTCGCCACGTGCTATTGCCTCCACAGAAGCCTGCACAAGCTGCAGGTATGCTGCTTTTGAGGTATTGGTAGGCACTCTCGGTGCAGCAGGGTAAGCTACAGCCTCCTTCAGGGGCTGCAGGGTTCGTTCTAGCAGCTGCTCTACCCGTTGACTTTGCTCCTGCGTCAGCTCTTGTAACAGGAAAGTCTGGCCGCTCTCTCCGTCCCACATCAGATCTGCTTGCAGAAAAAGACACTGTGCCGCAGCTTCGCCCTGGGGTGCAGTCAGGTCTGTGGCATAAGGAGCGAATAAAAAGCCGCCCTGTATTATTTCCAGATCCGGCATTACCGGGCGGGCCTTTCCACTAAGATCTATGAGCAGGTTGGGCGCCTGCTTACCAGGCAGCCGCCATACAGCTACGGCACAATTAGCTGCCATTGCAGCGCTAAACAAAGAACTAAACTGTTGCTCGGTGGAGAGGGTGAGCTGGGGCTCTATCAATTTGGCGTCAGCAAAAGAGGTTCTCATGTACGATCTAATACGGCCATGGTAATGCGACTTATGCAAACCAGTGCGCCTTCTTCTGTGGTGATACGAATTTCCCAAACCTGCGTTTTACCACCAATATGCAATGGCCTGGTGGTGCCATATACCCAGCCACTTTTTACACTGCGAATATGGTTAGCATTGATATCAAGCCCAACGGCATATTGTTTTTCACTATCCAGGCACAGATAAGCAGCTACGCTTCCAAGCGTTTCGGCCAGCACTACCGAGGCGCCACCATGCAACAGACCAAAGGGCTGATGGGTACGATGGTCTACCGGCATGCGAGCGGTGATGCTGTCTGGCCCTATCCCCGTATATTCTATACCAAGGTACTCCATCATGGTGTTTTTACTCATGTGCTGAAGACCTTCCAGTGTAGGGGGTGTTTTAAAAACAGAAGTTTCCATAGAAGAATAGCCTTAAACTATGGCTGCAAAAGTAGGCAGCGTTTTTTGAAATGCCTGCGCTTAGCAACTATCTTTACTCCTTACCCTGCAATTTTGGCCTCCGGGCACTGAAAACCCTTTTTAAATCCGCTTTATTTTGAAAAGAAAAAAAATATTTCTGATCCGCCACGGCCAAACCGAATATAACAGAAAAGGCATGGTACAGGGCAGCGGCATAGATGCGCCCCTGAATGAAGAAGGCTACCGGCAGGCCGAGCGCTTCTGGCAGGCCTATAAAGACTATCCTTTCGACAAAGTATATACCTCGGCGCTACAGCGTACGCAGCAAAGCGTGCAAAAATTCATTGATGCCGGGCTGCCGCACATCATCTTTGAAGGGCTGAACGAAATTAACTGGGGTCATAAAGAAGGCAAAGCATTTAACCACGAGGAGCATGACTATTACCTGGAGGTGGTTAAGGCCTGGCAACAGGGTGAATTACATGTGCTGATAGAAGGTGGCGAGAGCCCTAATGATGTGCAGCGCCGGCAGGAGGTTGTATTAAAATATCTGCTGGAAGAAGAGGAAGATGAAACTATACTCATCTGCATGCATGGCCGGGCCATGCGCATTCTGCTATGCTACATGCTAAATTACTCCCTGCAGAACATGGATTATTTTGACCACGACAACCTCTGCATTTACGAACTTAGCTGGACGGGCAGTATGTTCGTGGTAGATCGTTTCAATGACCGCCGCCATCTGCTTGTGAATCAAAACAATTAGAAAGTAATGTTGGTTGAGATAGAGCAATATGGAAGTGCTGTGAACCGCTCCATCATCGCTAATGCCCCAGGGCATTTCTATACCAACATTTAAAACAATTGTTTATGGAATTCAATGATCGTCAGGTACTTATTTTTTATAAGCCTGAAGAAAAGAAAGATAAAAACACCTATGATCTGGCAATGCAGTTATCGAAGCATATTCGTGATATTGATGTAACCAAAGATAAGATTACCGAAACCCAGCTGATTGAAGTGCTGGATCGTTTAGGCAGAAGCCCCAAGGATTTGGTAGACAAAAGTTCAGATACCTATATTAGTAAGTATCAGGACATGGACCTTACCGACGACGACTGGCTGAAAGCACTGATCCACAACCCGGATATGCTCTTTACCCCTATTGTATTTTTGGGTAAGCGGGGTATGCTCATTGATACACCAAGCCGGGTACTGGACCTGGACCCTACCCGTGGGTATAACGACCTTAAAACCTAAGCTACTGCATCAAATATCAAATAAAAAGGCCCATTTACCAGTTGGTAAATGGGCCTTTTTATATAATAATGACCGAGGTTGATTACGCCATGGTACGGCGCACCCGGGTGCGGTTATTTTTTGCTTCTTCGGTCTCGTCTTCCACATCTGCCAGAATACGACCGCAGTGCTCACACACAATAATCTTTTTATGCTCACGAATATCTGAACGGCGCTGGGGCGGCACAATGTTAAAGCAACCACCACAGGCATCGCGTTTAACCATTACTACTGCCAGGCCATTGCGCGCGTTGTTACGCACACGCTCATAACCACGCAACAGGCGTTCTTCAATATTTTTCATAGCCTCTTCACGTTCGTTCACCAGTTTCTTTTCGTCTTCCTGGCTTTCTCCGGTGATTTGCTGTAGTTCTTTTTGCTTGCTGTCCAGGTCTTTGCGGCGCTCTTCTACTCTGGCTTTTACCCCATCAATTTCTTCCTGCTTGCGCTCAATACGGGTATAAGCTTCACGGATGCGCTTTTCGCCTACCTGCATTTCAAGATTCTGCAGCTCAATCTCTTTGGTGATGGCATCGTACTCACGGTTGTTGCGTACGTTCATCTGCTGCTCTTCGTATTTTTTGATCAGCTTCTCTGCTTCTTTGATAGAAGCACGGCTCTGCTCAATACTGTCTTCAATTTCTTTCAGCTCGCCCTCGAATTTAGAAATCCTGGTCTCATACTGAATAATTTCATCTTCCAGGTCGGTTACTTCTTCTGGCAGTGCGCCCCGGATTTTCTTAATATCATCAAGTGCTGAGTCGATATTTTGCAGCTCCAGCAGTGCTGCTAATTTTTGTGCCGTGGTATTTTCCATGTACTCCTTACAGGTAACTTATCGGATTTGTGCAGATAGCACTCTGATAAAGCGCAATATTAGAAAAATTTTCGCTTAATTTCTCATGAATTAAGTCTTTTGTAAAGCATTCGCTTTCGTAATGGCCTATATCTGCTATAATAATACAATCTTCAGCATCAAAAAATTCATGGTACTTGAAATCTGCCGTGATAAACACATCTGCTCCGGCTGCAATTGCTTTGGGTAACAGAAAGCTGCCTGCCCCCCCACAAATTGCAATGGTCTGCACCTGCTTCTTTCCCATTTTAGTAAAGCGAATACAATCTGTTTTCATTTGTGCTTTCACCCATTGTAGAAAAGCCAAGGCCTCCATCGGTACCCGAAGGGTCCCCACCATGCCTGCCCCGTATTCCTGATGGGTGTTCTCCAGTCTGTGCATAAAATAAGCAACCTCTTCATACGGATGTGCCTGGCGCATAGCCTTCAATACTTTAGCAGCCAGATAGGCCGGAAAAATTACCTCTACCCTATTTTCCGCAACTTCCTCATCCTGGCCGGGCGATCCTATGGCTGGATTAGCCTCCTCACCGGGGCGAAAAGTGCCCGTGCCCGCGGAGCGAAAGCTGCAGTGGGAATAGTCTCCCACCTGGCCAGCACCAACCTGATAAAGGGCATTTAATACTTGCTGCGTGTTATCTTTTGGTACAAAAAAAGTAAGTGACTGCAATACCTCACGCTTGGGGTCTAAAATTCGCAGATCCTGCAGTTCAAGTCTTTCAGCTATCTTTTTATTAACACCGGTGTTAACATTATCTAAGTTGGTGTGAATTGCATAGATGGCAACGCCCATGCGTATGGCTTTGATAATGGTTCGCTCTACATAAGTGCGGCCGGTCAGGCGCTTCAGCCCTTTGAAAATAGGCGGATGGTGCGCCACCACCAGGTTACATCCCTTTTCTACGGCTTCATCAATAATGGCTTCCGTGCAGTCCAGGGTTATCAATACGCCACTGCAGACTGTTTCTCCACTGCCGGTCAGGAGTCCGGCGTTGTCATAGGCTTCCTGCAAAGAGGGATGGGCCCAGGCTTCTAAGACTTGTATAATATGTTGTATTGTCTTCATGCAATTGTTCTGTGGTTGTCTTCAAAATAAACGAATCCGGACTTTTTATGACAATTTTGAGCATGCATTTTCCAAAAGTCTTCATTTTGGCTTAGTTGGCTGCTACAGTTTCTGTATATTTGCACGATTCTATGAAAGTACCGCTATATCCTCTTTCATTGCTCTACGATGGCATCACCCGCAGCCGCAACCGGTTGTACGACAGGGGCTGGTTCCGCTCGTTTGCTTCTGACCGCATGCTCATCAGCGTGGGGAATCTTTCTGTGGGCGGTACCGGCAAGACCCCTATGGTAGAATACCTGCTGCGTTTGTTGCAGCCTCACTATCCGCTAGCCACGCTTAGCCGGGGTTATGGCCGTAAAACCAGGGGGTACCGGCTGGCAGGACCCGAAGACAATGCCCTAAGCCTGGGCGACGAGCCCTTTCAATACTATCGTAAATGGCGCGGCATGGTTCCCGTTGCTGTGGGCGAAGATCGGGTGATGGCCATAGACCAGCTGCTGGATGCCCAACCACAGGTTAAGCTTATTCTGCTGGACGATGCATACCAGCACCGCCGCGTAAGGCCAGATCTGAATCTTTTACTGACCACCTACGATAAACCATTCTGGACAGACCGCCTGCTCCCTGCAGGCCTCTTGCGCGAAAGCCGAAAAGGAGCGAAACGTGCCCATGCACTTATAATTACCAAATGTCCCGAAACAATAAGCAGGGCCGAACAAGCTGAAATGACAGAAAAGGCCGCACAGTATTTACGCACTGGTGTTCCTGTTTTCTTTAGTACTGTTACCTACGAGGAGCCCAAACCCATATTTAAAGTAGCAACCAGTAAAAAACATCCTGCCAAGACACCTGCCGTGCTGCTAACGGGGCTGGCCAAGCCACAGCCGCTGGAGGCATGGGCTAAAGAGCATTACACCCTACTGGAGCATCAGCAGTATGGCGACCACCATCAGTTTACAGAAGCAGATATGGAACGGCTTCGGCAGGCATTTTCCACTCAGGAAAACAATGGCGCTGTTATTCTGACCAGTGAAAAAGATGCTGCCCGTTTGCTACAACCACTGCTCGAACCCCTGCTGCAGGACCTGCCGATGTACTATATACCCATCCGCCAGCGTTTTCTGGGCAATACTGCTACTGTCTTCAATGCTCTAATTTTAAAAAGCGCAGCAGAAAAACTACGTGATAGCTTTTGATTTGCTAATTTTAAACGTGCAAAACCGCAATCTACTCTTCCTCTGCCTGCTGCTCGGCACCCTGGTATGCCTGCCTGTTGGGTTAAGTGCCCAAATCCTGGACGATTCCACCCAATTGGTTTATGGACCCAAAACAGTCTCATATGTAAGAGAGAGCAGCATCTACTATCAAAGCGGACAGGAATATCCCTTAGATACAGTGATCCGAAACTTTTACAGGATCTTACCGGTAGAGCAAAGCGGCTACAGGCTGCAGACACTGGAGAATACAGGCACAGCCCAGGCCCCTGTTTTCTACTCCTTACCCGAAGAGATTGGCGCCCGTCCCGGCTTCGAGGTGTATGATTACTGGTTCAAGACCCCTGGCGAAATACGCTACTATAATACTAAATCTCCCTATACCCGCCTCTACTACACCCTGGGCGGCAACGGCCGTTCGTGGGTAGATGTAACCCATACGCGCAACATCAGTCCGGGCTGGAATGTAGGTTTAGATTTCAGGCGGTTAACGGCCGAACAGCAAATATCGCCCTCGCCACGCGCTAACGAACGCAACCAAATCACCTCCACTGCCTACGACCTCTTTACCCGATACCAAAGCAAAAACGAACGCTACCAGCTGCTGACCAGCTTTAGCCGCTTAAAACATACGGCAAAAGAATCAGGAGGCATACGACCTGATGAAGATGTGCCGGAAAACATTTCAGATATCATTGAGTATGAAGCCTCCGGCAGACAGCTGGACAACGCCAGAAGCAGTGAGCTCAGAATAAACTATCACCTTTTTCACCAGTACAAGCTGCTGAATGCACTACAGCTTTACCATATCCTGGACAGGGATAACAGAACTGATGCTTATGCCGACCAGGCACCAGACACTGCCTACTATAAAGTGAGATTCCCGGCTAACTTTAGCTTACTGGCAGAAGACTTTAAAACCAAAACCTTCACAAATCAGGTAGGGGTAAAAGGAAGTTATAAGGCTGGCCAGTGGAATGCCTATGTAAAGCAACGCGCTGTTCGCTTTTTCCCCACGCCAACCCAAGAATTTAAAGACAGTGAGCTGGGGGTTGGCGGATACCTGGCATTACAGCCCGACACCCTGCGCACGCTGCGGCTCGAAGCAGAGCTTAGAAGCGAAGGGCAGTATTACTTCCAGGCCTTAGCCCAAAACCGCTGGATAACCCTAAGCTACCAGCGCAGCAAATATAAGCCGGCCTTTATCTATCAGTACCGAAATACATTGGTCGATACCTGGAATAATAACTTCCAGGACCCTGTGGTTGACCGCCTGGATGGGTCACTCTCCCTTAAGCTGGGTCCGCTGAGCATTCGGCCGGGCTTGGCGCTCACCATTGTTCAAAACCCGCTTTACTTCCGGGCAGATGCCATCAACAGCCAATTCTCAGGTGTTCAGAATCCTCCATTCAGTTTTGATGCACTCAATGGCAGCTCCCGCATTTTAGGCATATTACCCGTACAGGGTTCAGCTGCCCAAACCATTTCTCCCTACCTGCGCACCTCACTCAACATTGGCAAGTTTGTATTCTGGGATGTGGATGTAGTCTATACCCAGGTAACTGGCAAGTCTGCAGAAGCCTTTCAGGTTCCTGAGTGGCTGGTAAATTCGTCCATTTATTTTGAAGGCCCGCTCTTTGGCGGTAACATGCTGGCACAGCTGGGTGTAGATGTTCACCTTAAATCTGCCTACTATGCCAATGCGTATGATCCTACTTTGCGACAATTTGTCGTGCAGCAGGAATTTCTGGTACCTTCATATCCGATCGCGAACCTGTTCTTTGGCTTTAAGATCAACCACACCCGCATATTTGTTCGCATGAGTCACCTGAACCAGGGGCTAACCGAAGCAGGTTATTTTACTACGCCTTATTACAATGGCTTACAACGCACTTTTGATCTTGGCATAGACTGGCTATTCTTTGATTGATGGAAGACTATACAAAACACGTACTGGGGCTGCAGCTTCCAACAGACCCCCGCTGGGTAAATATTGCAGAGAAAAATCTGGAAGACATACTGATAGACCATGCCTACTGCGAGCAGAAAGCTGCCTCTTCCTGCATTTCCCTTATTGTGCGCTACCCCGACAAAGATAAACTGGTAGACATGCTTACGCCAGTTGTGGCCGAAGAATGGAGCCATTTTGAGCGGGTGCTGGATCAACTGAAGAAAAGAGGCATGGGCCTGGGACCCCAGCGCAAAGACGACTATGTGATTGCCCTGAGCAAAACGGCGCGCAGCGGTGGCAGCCGTGAACGCCAGCTAATGGATCAGCTCCTGATCAACGCACTTATTGAAGCCCGCAGCTGTGAGCGTTTTAAACTGTTATGGAAAAACCTTGCAGACCCTGACCTGCAAAAGTTTTACTATGAACTGATGGTCTCTGAAGCCAGCCATTACAAAAACTTCATACGGCTGGCCAAAGAATATATGCCTGCAGAAGAGGTAGACCGCCGCTGGCAGGAGCTACTGCTGCAGGAAGCAGATATTATCCGAAACCTGGAAGTAAGGCCGGACAGAATGCACTAAACTAAAATTTAAAAAAAATATTTTTAGCTGCTCATCCCTTCTGCTGCTGTATGAAGGGCCTTTTTAGCTTATGCAAACGTTATCACCTGTTAACCCTGTAAAAGTAGCCGAAATCAGAATTTTATTTTAAAAACTTGTTGTTTTCAGAATCTATCCTTTTATTTGCAGCTACCAATTACTGCAAAGTAGTTGATTTATACAGAAGAGGTGAGAGGACAGGCTCTAAGACCCTCTGGCAACCTACAGCTCTGCAAGGTGCCAATTCCTGCCCAAACGAAGGGACATATAAATTAACAGGAGCAATGAAGACAAATTTCGCACTACTTACACCGGCACTCGCCATTCCCCTGCAAAACAGCACTGCTTTTTCCGAAGCGGCCACTTGTTGTTGCTGTTGTTGCTGTTGCTGATAACCCTTTCCCGGCTTGTCCAACGCCTGACCTGATACTGCTTTAAGCAGCATAGCGGCAGGTACACTCGCTCCTTGCGGAGTCTCTATTTATTTTTTTCACTCTAAGATTCTGATAGTCCGGCACATGGCACTATATATTACTGACGAATGTATTAATTGCGGAGCTTGCGAACCTGAATGCCCCAACACTGCTATTTATGAAGGTGGGCGTGAATGGGCCTGGGGCGAAGGTACTACCCTACAATCTGTAACCCTGGAAGACGGTGTTAACGTTGGCGCTACAGATCCGCAAACACCCCTCTCCGATGAATTCTATTATATCGTATCTGGTAAATGCACCGAGTGTATTGGATTTCATGAAGAACCCCAGTGTGCTGCAGTGTGTCCTGTAGATTGCTGCGTGCCCGACCCGGATTATACCGAGGTGGAAGAAGAACTGCTGGCAAAAAAGGAATGGTTGCACGAGGCCTGATCATAAAAAAACTGCATGAGCAATTTTAAGCATTTCGAAACACAGGCCATTCGCACCCAGACGGAGCGAAGCGACAACCGGGAACACTCGGCGCCTATTTATATGACCTCCAGCTTTACATTTGAGGATGCCGAGCAGGCAAGGGCCATGTTCAATGATGAGATCCAGGGCAATATTTATACCCGCTTCTCTAACCCCAACAACAACGAGCTGGTAGAAAAGCTCTGCCTGCTGGAAGGTACTGAAAATGGTGTTGCCACCGCTTCTGGTATGGCTGCTATGTTTACAAGCATGGCTGCATTGGTGCAAAGCGGCGATCATATTCTGGCGTCCCGGTCCCTTTTTGGCTCCACCCACCAGATTCTAACCAAAATATTCCCCAAATGGGGCATAGAACATACGTATGCCGACCTGGACAAGCCAGAGGAATGGGAGCAGCTGATCCGCAAGAACACCAAAATGATTTTTGTGGAAACTCCTTCTAACCCTGGTCTGGACCTGGTTGACCTGGAGTGGCTGGGCAAACTTGCCGAAGCACATAACCTGATCCTGAATGTTGACAATTGTTTTGCTACCCCTTACCTGCAGCAACCTGCAAAGTGGGGCGCTCACCTGGTGACACATTCGGCTACCAAATTTATCGATGGGCAGGGCCGTGCCATTGGTGGCGTAGTGTTGGGCAAACAGGACCTGATCAAAGAAGTTCGCTTTTTTAGCCGCCATACCGGTCCCGCCTTATCGCCTTTTAACGGATGGCTGCTTTCCAAAAGCCTGGAGACCTTAGCGGTACGCATGGATCGCCACTGCGAAAACGCCCTGAAGATTGCCGAGTACCTGGAGGATCATGCCGAACTGGAGTTTGTCAAGTACCCCTTCCTGCCTTCTCATCCGCAATATGCTTTGGCTAAAAAGCAGATGAAAGCTGGTGGCGGCCTTATTACTTTTAACGTAAAGGGCGGCTATGAACGTGGTCGCAGGTTCCTGGAAGGCTTGAAAATGGTCTCATTTACTGCAAACCTGGGAGATACCCGTACCAGCGTTACCCACCCGGCCTCTACCACGCACTCCAAACTTTCTGAAGAAGAAAGACAAGCTGTGGGTATTTATGACGGCCTGATCCGCATCAGCGTAGGGCTGGAAAATGTAAATGATATTGTAGAAGACATTGAAAACGCCCTGAGGATTTCCAAAGGCATTAAACAGATCGCTTACAATATTTAATATGTCTGTTACCAAACTGCACAGCACACTGTTTGAGATGACACCCGTTTGCATGAACTGTTGTCACAGCTGCTGCTGTTGCCTGTGCTGTAGCGCAGCATTGTCCAAAGTGACTATCCGATAAATGGTATTTTCTAGCTTTTAATTAAAGAAATAGAAAAGCCTCTGCGGATAAGTCGCAGAGGCTTTTTTTACAACCTACTACAAAGAATATTAAAGTAATGTCACATAAAACACTCCACATCCCTGATAGCGTTTCTGAAGCGGCCAAAGCAGATATTCTGGATCTGCAGCAAAAAATCAACAGCTTTAAAACAGGTCGTATCCCCGAAGAACGCTTCAAATCTTTTCGCCTTACGCGTGGTGTCTATGGTCAGCGCCAGCTGGGTGTACAGATGTTCCGCATCAAGATTCCATATGGAAAGCTAACAACGCAGCAACTGGTGCGCATTGCAGAGATTTCTGAGGAATATACCAACGGGAATCTTCACACCACCACGCGCCAGAATATACAGCTGCACCACGTACACCTGGAAGATACTCCTGCCATGTGGGCCAGGCTGGAAGAAGTGGACATTACCACCAAAGAAGCCTGCGGCAATACTGTGCGCAACATCACAGCCTCCGATAATGCCGGCATCGATCCGGATGAATTGTTTGATGTGGCTCCCTATGCAGAAGCCATGTTCCGCTACTTCCTGCGCAATCCCATTTGCCAGGACATGGGCCGCAAAATCAAAATAGCATTTTCATCCAGCGACAAGGATTCGGCTTATACTTACTTCCACGACTTTGGCTTCATTCCCCGGGTGAAGGTAGAAAATGGCGAAGAAATCCGTGGCTTTAAAGTAGTGGTAGGTGGTGGCCTGGGTGCGCAGCCTTTTATTGCAGAAACAGCTTTTGAGTTTTTACACGAGGATAAGATCATTCCTTTTGTCAATGCAGCATTGCGCATTTTTGACCGCTACGGCGAGCGGGAAAAGCGCATGAAAGCCCGCCTGAAATTCCTGCTGGACCCAAAGCGTGGTATCTCCCTGGACCAGTACAAGGAGCTGATTGAGCAGGAATACACGGCCCTGCCAGACAAAACTTTCAAAGTGGATCGCTCACTGGTAGAGCAGCCTCAGATTCCTGCGGTTAAGCAATTCCCGGCAGCTGTTATCCAGAATGAGGCTCGCTTTGAGCAATGGAAGCGCCTGAACCTTTTTGAGCAAAAACAGCAGGGATTTTATGCAGTAAACATCAAGCTGCAGCTCGGCAACATTTCTTCCGAAACGGCTAAAGCTCTGGCTGCGCTGGTAGAAGAAGGTGTAGCAGCCAATGACATTCGGGTAACCATTAACCAGGGCCTGATGCTGAAATACGTGCGCCCCGAAA
>JASLAE010000176.1 GCA_030147305.1 Cesiribacter sp. | reverse complement strand
AGACACCCTGCTGCAGGAGCTGCGGATGCATCAACCCTTACCTAATAACAAGGTCAGGGAACGGCTGCTGGTAAGGCAAGGACAGCGCATGCTGCCCATCGCTACCGACGAGCTTGCATATTTCTTTACCAAAGATCGCCTGGTATATACCTGTACCAAAGACAAGCGGCACTACCACGTAGACTATACGCTAGATGAACTGGAGAATACCCTTGATCACAACCAGTTCTTCAGGGCCAACCGCCAGTTTATAGTTGCTTTTCCTGCGGTAAAGCAGGTAAGTGCCTATTTTCATGGCAAACTTAAAATAGCCCTGCACCCTGCACCGGATGAAGAAGTACTCATCAGCCGTGAAAAAGCGCAGGAGTTTAAAGCCTGGCTTGGGGAATAACTTACCAGCTCCGGGCTATGCTGTTATCTGTGTCATTCACTGCTTAAGACTCCAGATAAAAAACTTTTTTAACTGGTGGTGCCTCCGGTTTACCTCTCATCCTTTTTTACACAGGATAATTCTGCTAACTGCCTGACTCTGGGAGAAATAGTATTTGACCCGAGTCTCAGTATGTATCCCCATCAAAAACCTGAGCAGGCAGTATGCGAACGGAAAGCCAGCACTTGACAATATTCATCTCGAACTGAAAAGAGACTTTCTGAGCTTACTCCAGTCAGGTGAGGCAGAAAATAGCAGCTGCCAGTGTAAAGAGCTGCATATGAATATTTTTAAAATTGGAAGTATATAAAGCTTTCGCTTGTCTTTTGTGCCAGCAGGATCAGGAGCAACATACCAGCCCAGCTAAGTCCTGTAGCCCAGGCGGGCGACTGAGCGGTTATGCTGAGCACCGAACGATTGCGCATGATCCAGTGCGCTAACACCATTAGCAGCACCACACCCAGCACCAGCAGAATATTAAGGGTATAGAGGATCTTTGCGCCATCGGGGATCACCCCAAACATAGACAGCAGTAAACGCCAGGCGGTTGAGAATTCTGTCGCCCGAAAGAATACCCAGGTGATGTTGACAAGAAAAAAAGTAAACAGGCCTAACCCAAACTGGCCAAGGCCTGTTTTTAGCCAGGCTGGAGCCCTGTAAGCCCCTCTTAATCCACGTTCTACCATCAGGTAAAGGCCATGCAGGCCGCCCCATACTACAAAAGTCCAGGCGGCACCATGCCAGAGCCCGCCAATCAGCATGGTAAAGAGCAGGTTCATATAAGTAAGCCGGGGTCCCTTACGGTTACCACCCATGGGTATGTAAAGGTAATCGCGCAGCCAGGTAGAAAGGCTGATGTGCCAGCGTTGCCAGAAATCGCTGAAGCCTACAGCCGCATAGGGATATTTGAAATTATCGGGTAAGTAAAAACCCAGGCAGGCTGCTACGCCTATGGCGCAGGTAGAGTAGCCGGCAAAATCAAAAAAGATCTGTCCCGAGAAAGCCAGCACCCCTGTCCAGGCATCGAGTGGATTCAGCGGCATGGGCACACCAAAAACCTGATCAGATACCCCTGCCATCACCACATCGGCCAGTACCACTTTCATGAACAATCCCAGTGTAAGCAAAAAGAGCCCCCAGAAAAACTGGTTAAGTGTGGCCCTGTGCGGTTCCTTGAACTGGGGCAGTAAATCATCGGGGCGCACAATCGGACCAGCCACCAGCTGGGGAAAAAAGGTCACATACAACGAAAAGTCAAGCAGGTTTCGTTCAGGTCTGGAATGGCGGCGATATACATCCAGGGTATAGGAAAGGGTCTGGAAGGTGTAGAAAGAAATACCCACCGGCAGAATAATATCCGGCTTTGCAGGGGTGAATTCAATACCAGACAAGGCAAGGGCGCCCACAAAATTATCGAGCAGGAAGCCGCCATATTTAAAATAAGCCAGCAAACCCAGGTTTCCCACCAGGCTTATGGCCAAAAGACTCTTCCGCATCCAGGGTCTTTCCTCCTCAAACAGGCGTCGGCCCACCAGGTAATCAATGAGGGTGGAGAACCAGAGCAGAATCACGAAAGGGGGATTCCATGCAGCCTAAAAAATGTAGCTGGCCAGCAAAAGGTTAACCTTCTTAATCTTCCAGGGCAGTACCGGCAGGTAATGCAGCACCAGCACCAGAACAAAGAGCAGGATAAAGCTAAGTGAATTGAATAGCATGGCTTGTCTGGGTTATGGCTGTTGAGACTTGGCAGCAACAATTACTGGCGGTAGCTTATCGGTACGGATAATCTCCAGCAGGTTGTGGGTAAAGATTTCTGCATCCTGCGGAGATAGATGTGACTCTTCAGGGCAATCGAAGCCTGAGAGTGTTGGATAATCAGCAAAGTAATAGCCTTTCTGCCTGGTGTGGGCAATTAACTTGTCCCAATACTGCTCCCGTGGAAACTTGGCTGTTTCCCGCTGTAGATTATCTCCTGTTGAAGGCAAGCGTACAAAAATAACCTTGCCCCCGCGTGCAACAATGCGGTCTGTAGCCACTTTGATAGTATCAAACAAGGCCAGCAGCTGCGGACCTGCAATGGGTGGCAGCGTATCCATTTTACTAAAGGTGGCCCAGACACTGGCCTGCTGTTGCCGCAGGGCTTTGCTGTTCAGGAAGGCCTGCGTCATTTTACGCTGTCTGTGCTCGGTTAACTTAGTAAAGTGATAAGCAAAAACAGGAAAGGTCATTACCCCTTCCCGATTTGGCAACTCTACATATTCCAGCAGCTTTTCCAGGCCCAGCTGGTCTTCATCCAGGAAGACTAGTTTACTCTCCAGCAGCATATTTAATTGATGGCTTAGCTTCTGTGAGGGTGTTTCGTCCTTATAATAGGCAACCTGCTTATTCGCACGCCCCATTGCTCTGCCATTTTCAGCGATAAAGAACAAATCAGGTGTAACACCAATCAGTAAAAGGCCCTTAAAGTCTTCTTCCCTGGAAAGGTGCCGCAACACAGGTAAGGGCGATGTGCCTTCCATCGCCAGCTGAATAGGCCGTTCACCCATTTTCTCTTTCCAAACATCCAGATCAATACCAAACAATACTCTGGATGAGCCAATGATAACGGTAGCGTCCGGATCTTCCTCAATCTTTTGTCGCTCCTGATTCCAGAAGCCTTTTGTGCTGGGATAAGAAAGCTCCCTTCCGATTGCCCTACAGTACCACTCCCAGGTGGATACTGCCAGAATTAATGAAAAGGCCATTATTATAAAGGCCTTTGTGGTTTGGTGGGGGTACATGGGTGAATAAAAAATAGTATTATATCAAAGCTAGAAATAATAGTTATTTTCTCTGTAAAACAAACCTATATATTTTACATAACTGACTGTTTAATAGACACTTACAATTATATTTCCAAATAAAATATTATTGTCTACTTATTATCAACTTAAGATTAAAAATTATAAAATTTTACCGCTCATTATAAAAAATACCCTGTAGGATTTATTTTCCGAGCGTAGGGATTCTATCTACAAAGGCTAGAAATTCCATTAAATAGAACAGGAATTCTTATGCCTATGATGTTGTTAATTGCTTAGACGGAATATTACTATGCTCTTCTGCGTATACTTTTTTTACACTTATTAACTGCACCATGAACACAGAAAATAAAACAGGGTATAATACCCTCAGCCCGGAAGAGGAAAGAATCATTCTTCATAAAGGCACAGAAATGCCTTTTAGTGGTAAGTACAACAGCCATTATGCCGCTGGCCTTTATCTATGCAAACAATGCAATACACCCCTTTACCGCTCTGCCGATAAATTTAATTCGCATTGCGGGTGGCCCAGCTTCGACGACGAAATAGAAGGGGCGGTAGAACGAGTGCCGGACCGCGATGGCAGAAGAATAGAAATTGTTTGTGCCAACTGCAAAGGCCACCTGGGACACGTTTTTGAAGGAGAATACCTGACAAATAAAAATGTGCGGCACTGCGTTAATTCAGTTTCCCTAACCTTTGTGGCTGCAGAGGATTTGGATAAATAAAGTAGATACAGATGAGTTGCTTTGTAGACAGAATACAGCGAAAACAACAACGAAGGCTGGCATTCCGGCAAAATCAGCAGCAGGAGCTTTGGGTATGCGCCAGTTGCGGCCATCCCCTGTTCGAAGCCGACAAAAAATTCGACTCCGGTACTGGCTTTCCTAGCTTCTGGCTTCACATGAGCGATCATGTAAAGCAGCAATTTCTGAATACCTACGGTCGGGAACGTACGCAGCTGCTCTGTAATCAATGCGGGCAGCACCTGGGTCACCTGTTTCCAAATAAAAACACCCCTACCCGGCTCAGATACTGCATTAATGAAGCATCCATCCAGCTTCAGAAAACGGTTTAATTGTGTTAGTTGTTAATCAATCCGAAGCCTGGACCGGAGTAATCTGGTACAGGCTTTTTTTATGAAAATGGGCTGGATCAAAACCGTGGTGGTTGCATTTGTGAACCAGTACTTCCTAAATGACTACTGACAGCTTGGAGGAGTATTTGCTGCGCTCTTTCGCTTAATCCAAAACCTCCAAGGTCTTCCAGCAACTTTCTATAGTCGGGGCATCCATGCAAATACCCATTGACCCTGGTAGCTGCAGTAGAATCTATGAAATCCTGAAGGCGCGGATACATCCTCCTGAATGC
>JASLAE010000066.1 GCA_030147305.1 Cesiribacter sp. | reverse complement strand
GCCGCCAGCTGCGTGCTGTTGAACAGGTTATTGATATCGTCGTGGAGAATGGTAACGGCATCGATCTTGTTCTTAAGCTCCAGGTTAACAGTCTGCAGCTCTTCGTTAGAAGACTGCAGCTCTTCGTTCGTACTCTGCAGTTCTTCATTAGCGCTTTGTAGTTCTTCATTGGCGCTCTGCATTTCTTCATTAATAGTCTCCAGCTCATCTGCGGTTACGCGCAGTTGCTTCCGGGCTATTTTAAGCTCTACCTCCAGGTTCTCAATTTCGGCTTTGGAGTAGTTGTCGTGCTCAATAACTTTTATGGGTTTTGCCTCTTCCTCTTCCTTAGACTGCTCCTTTTCCCAAAATTCAACCAGATAAAACTTCTCCAGCGGCTCCAGCCGTGAGCTTTCCAGTATGCTAAACTTAATGTCTACCAGGTCCTGCTGGCCATTACCTTCTACCACGCAGTCTTTAAACAATACATTGCTTTCTCCATTGGACAGCTGACGCAGCCCATTGCGAAACACCAGAATCAGTTTGCCGCGCAGCATGCTGTATACGTTCAGGTCTACCCGCTTATTGGGGAAATGCAGATATTGGTGCAGCGTACCGGTGGTATAAAGCACATCTTCCTGCTGGTTCATGACCAGCGAAGGCGGGGCAAAACGCTCTGTTAGCAAATCGGCGTAATGCTCATTGGGGGTGGTGATATGTGCCCAGTTGCGGTAAATCTGTGCAGTATGGGGAGAATGCTGGGGTTCGCTTAGCTGATAGTTGGTGGGCCGGTGCGGGCGTAAACCAGCACTGGGCTTGCATTTAAAAATCTTGTTCCGAATATCGATGGCATCGAAAAGATTATCCTGCTCGTTTACAGATTCGGTATTGCCCAGCAGCAGGTAGCCATCTGGTTTCAGTGAATAATTAAAGGTCTGCAACACCTTGTTCTGCACCTCATCGATCAGGTAAATAAACAGGTTGCGGCAGGTGATCAGGTCCTGGCGGATGAAAGGCGGATCGCCAATAAGGTTGTGCTTGGAGAAGATGATTTGCCGGCGAAGGTCTTTCTTTACTTCATAATAATCACCAATCTTATTAAAGTAACGGCTCAAACGTTCGGGACTAACATCTTCTTCAATGGCAGCCGAATAGCGGCCGGCGCTTGCAATCTCAATGGCACGCTGGTCTATATCAGTAGCAAAAATTTTAAATTCCAGGTTCAGGCTATGGTTGCTAATATACTCATCGAACAGTATGGCAATTGCATAGGCTTCTTCGCCGGTAGAACAACCTGCCGACCAAATGCGGATGGGTTCTACGCCCCGGTTTTTTTTGCAGATGAGTGGTATTACATGCTCTTCCAGGCTTTTGTAGACCTCGGGGTCGCGAAAAAAGCGGGTGACACCAATGAGCAGATCACGATAAAGCTGGTTTAGCTCCTTGGGTTGGTGCCGCAAGAAAGTTTCATATTCCTTTATATCGCTCAGGTGGTTTATTTTGATGCGCTTTTCGATGCGCCTGATGATGGTCCCTAATTTGTAGCCCCTGAAATTAACACCCGAATAGGCACTGATTTCCTGAATAATGTCCTGCAGGGTATCACGTTGTATGGAAGATTCCTTAAGCTTTTCCTTGTCCAGCAGGAGGGGCCGCTGAATGAAATCTGCCAGTTCTTTGGCCAGTACATCGGGGGCTGCAATAAAATCGGGGCTGTCGGAGGTGATGGCTACCGTAGGCATGCTGTCGAAGCTGGCCGACTGCGGGCTTTGCACCATCACCACCCCACCGCGCGATTTAATGATCTGCACTCCACGGGCACCATCGGAGCCGGTACCCGATAGTACAATGCCTACCGTTTTGTCACCATACACCATGGCCATGGTCTCAAAGAAAATATCAATAGCCATGTTAATGACTTTTTGAGCAGGGCGGTCTTCAGGTATAATACTGGAGTCGCGTAACTTCAGCTGCTTTTTTCCGGAATTACGTACACATGCCCCGGCTTAACCTCTAGCTCTTTGGTTACCTTAATCACAGGCATGGTGGTAAAATCTTCCAGGATCTTGTGCAGGTTACTCTCATAGTGCGGCGAGAGGTGCTGAATCACCACAAAAATGGCTGGAATATTCTCCGGTAAGCCTTGAAAAAATTTTTTCAGTGCATCAAACCCACCGGCCGAGGCACCAATACCCACAACATATGTATCTTTCGTTTCAGTCATAAAAAAGGCGATGCTGAGCTTTTTGGCACAAAGTGCTCAGTAAGCAACAGGAAGAAAAGAGGACGCTTCCCGGCTTGTAAGCATATCAGCTTTATGCATATGTAGAAGAAAACATGCGTATCCCTGCAGACAGCTGATGCTCCTAAAAATTAATTCTTAGGTAGAATGTATTTCCTGATGATATAGTTTTACAAAAAATACATCTCATTTCTACAAGTTAAGCTACTTTTTACTATTTGAGCGTGTAAAAGGGGTGTTTTGTTTCAATAACTTCACAAGAAATTCTACTTTCTTGTTCATGCTATCAGACACGGAACGTTTCGCATAACCCAAAGGTTAATTCGATACTATGGCCATAGGAGTACGCGAGGTAAAGAAATACCTCAACGAATTATCGGAAGAAGAACTGCGGGAGGAATTTCTGAAGCTCTACAAGAAATTTCCAATCCTAAAAGAATATTATCAGCAGGAGCTTAGCCAGGATGGGGGCGGGCTGGTAGCAGATTATAAAAAGAAGATCCGGCAGCATTATTTTCCTACGGGTCGCAGCGTAAAGCGGCCGCGTGCTGCCAAAACCCGGGAGCTGCTTTCGCGCTTCCGCAAGCTCAGTGCTTTTCCCTTTGATGTAGCCGATCTGCAGCTCTACCAGGCCGAAACCATGGTTGAGTTTTCTGCCGCAAAAGGTAGTGGCAACAGGGGCTTTATCAGCGGGGGTTTTAACCAGACGCTCATCAGCCGCTACAAAGAAGCGCTGCAGCTAATTGTTGCCGAAGACCTGCAATCCAATTTCATGCCCCGCCTCCAGCAAATTTTAAAAGACGCCCGCCACATGCACTGGGGCACCTACGATGCCCTGCTGGAATTGTACATCCAGCACATCAACAAATGGCCGGAAGCGCAGGAGGCCTGATTTTCAGTGTTTTAGATGAAGGCTAACACCTAAAGTAGTCATCAGGCACGGAGTTTCCTCATTGGATGGATGGGCGTGGGCTGAATGTATATGCCTATAGTTGCAGGTATAAATCAGCTCACATGTCCCTCGGTATTGCAGACTACCGGATCCCTGAATAGCGATCCGTCATTTCCATTACTGCAGGCGGAGCGTGACAGTCGGCTGCGGCGGCTTGCAGTCACGTGAAAGCCGCAGCGGCCGTGCGACAAGCTCCGCACGCAATGACCTTATGAAACGGTTGTCCGCCTGGTATCCGGGATGCTTTTATTCACATAAAAAAGCACCCAGTCGCCTCCTCAAAACACCTTTTAGACTACCAGTAACAGCATACCGTCCCATAGAGCATAACGGGCTTCCAGGGCTTGTTTGGCGGCGGCTTCTGCTTCCTGCCATTTCTGTTCGTCGTTGCCACAAAGCTCGTTCATGATGGCTGTTACGCGTTCTTTTTGTGCTTCTTTGTCAATGCGGGTGTGGCGCACCAGGTAATCTTTGAAAAGCTCCAGATCAGTGGAGTGGTACTCCAGCAGGTGTTTGTCCAGGCGGTGCAGCAGTTCCGATACCACATCTTCGCGTCCCAGAAAGTAGGCGGCCGCTATTTTATGGGGTTTGCCACTCTGGCTGATTTCCCAGTTGAGCCGCAGGTATTTCTGGATGCTCTCCGGCATTCGAATTTTCTCCAGCGCTTTTTCCAGGTCTTCCTCTTCCTGCATCAAGACCAAAAATCGGTCTATCATATAAGTGTTGGCACCAGCCATCTTCATGGCCCTGCGGTAAAGCTCAAAGTGGCTAATGTAACCACCATTACCATCAGTATCGCTTTCTTCTTCTACCAGCATTTCGTTTACAATTCTGTTGCTGATGGGCTCTTCGCTGGGGGTCCAGATAACATCCTGACTGGAGATGCTGTTTTGTAGTGCCTTTAGCTGTGAAAGATTATCCCATACTGCAAAAATATGGTGCTCCATAAATTCCCGCAGATCGTCTATGGTTTCCAGCTGTAAGTAAATTTCATGCGCCAGCAGGCGCACTCGCATGGGTTTAAGGGTGTTCCGTATCGCCTCTATCCTCGATGATTCCATGACTGTTTATGTTTAAAAAGTGTATTATTCCTATTATAACCTACGCGTCATGGTAAAGGAGGGTTCTTAATGCTGCTGCCTAATGAGGTGATGTGTAGTTATTTGTCGTTTAAAAAGTAAAATTACCGGCATAAGAAGTAGCAGCAGCTGTGAAGCTGCATTGCCCGCCCCGCAGGGTACAATAGAAGAAACTACCGAAAATCAAAGATGAACGCCCTGGTAACCAACAACTGTCAGACAGGCATTTGCAACTAACTCTCTTCCAGCAGCTGTAGCCTCACCAGGTTGGCATAAGTGCCGGATGGCTGGTGGAGGAGTGTTTCATGGGTACCGCTTTCGGCAATCTGCCCGTTGCTGATCACATAGATGCGATCTGCTTTGCGAATGGTCGCTAACCGATGGGCAATGATGATGGTGGTACGGTTGTACATCAGTTCGTCCAGTGCTGTTTGTACCAGGTGTTCACTTTCCGCGTCGAGTGAAGAGGTGGCCTCGTCCAGGATCAGGATCTTTGGATCTTTTAAAATAGCCCTTGCAATGGCGATGCGCTGCCGCTGTCCGCCGCTTAGTTTTACACCACGCTCACCCACCAGTGTCTGAAAGCCTTCCGGGAAATGCTCAATAAACTGCAGCGCATTTGCTTTGCGGGCAGCTTCCCGTATTTCTTCCTCGGTTGCCTGTGGTTTGCCATAACCAATGTTTTCCAGGATGCTGCCGCCAAACAAAATTACCTCCTGCGGCACAATACCCAGATTGGCGCGGTAGGCGCTGAGATCATAACTGCGGATGTCCTGTCCGTCTACCAGGATCCGGCCCTGCTGTGGCTCGTAGAAGCGGAGCAGCAGCTGCACTATGGTAGATTTGCCGGCACCGCTATGGCCAACCAGCGCAATTTTTTCGCCACTCCTGATCTGTAAGGTAAGGTCCTGAAGCACGTCCACCTCGGGACGGGTAGGATAGGAAAAGCCAATCTGCTGATAGGTAATATTTCCCTGCAGGGGCAGCCTTTTAGGCTGATTGTTTAGATCCAGCTCGCCTGGCAGGGCCACAATTT
This sequence comes from Cesiribacter sp., assembly GCA_030147305.1. Taxonomy (GTDB): domain Bacteria; phylum Bacteroidota; class Bacteroidia; order Cytophagales; family Cyclobacteriaceae; genus Cesiribacter. The sequence goes on along the minus strand of JASLAE010000066.1, from coordinate 6,463 downwards.
GCAATACACGCTCAGAGGCACCAATGGCTTTTTGCAGCTGTCCGTACAAGTCGCCCAGACCGGCAATGGAGCCGCCAATAAACATCATATACATGATGAAAGCCAGCAGGTCCCCAATCTGCATTTCGCCCTGTTGTACCAGCAACGCACCGTACCAGACCACCGCCACCATACCACCAAATAAGATGCTGATGATGAATGAAATAAAAGCACCCCGGTAACCGGCAGCTTTCAGCGCGGTATTTACTACCCTGTCCAGCGCAGCGCTATAACGGCCTATTTCAAACCGCTCGCTGGTAAAAGCCTTTACCATGCTAATAGACTGAAGTGTTTCCTCTACCACCACATTAGCTTTGGCCAGCTCTTCCTGTATCTGTTTGCTCAGGCGACGAATAAAATTACCGAACAGGATGCCCATTACCACAATGATGGGAAAGGTGGCCAGCATGAACAGCGCAAGCTTGGGTGTAAAGTAAAAGATAATGGAGGTGCCAATGGTAAGGGTCAGGATCTGCCGCACAAATTCGGCCAGGGTTACCGTAAAAGTATCCTGCAGCTGCGAAATATCCGAGGTAATGCGGCTAAGCAGATCGCCGGTACGCTGACTGTCGTAAAAGCTCATGGGCAGGCTTACAAAGCGGCTGTACAGGCTGCGCCTGAGATCGGCCATGCTGCGTTCGCTTACCTGGGCAAAGAAGTATACCCGTAGAAAGGAAAACACCGCCTGCACCAGCAAAATAGCCAGGAGCAGCAGGGCAATGCTGTTTACAGTATTCAGGTACCAGTCGCCTGCACTGGTTGCCGCATCAATTAAGCGGGCTGCCACATAGGGAAAGGCCAGCAGGCAGAGGCTGGAAACCACCAGGCAGCCCAGTCCGGCAGCAAATAACGATTTATATGGCAGAATGTAGCTGAAGATACCTGCCAGCTTACTGAGGTTCTCCTTGCTTAGTTTCCTTTTCTCTTCTGGTAGCAGGGGATCTCGTCTTTTAGCCATGTGCTATGATAACAGCAAAAAAAGTAGAAGGTTAGGCCAAAAATCGGGAATAGAGAATGCAGCGTGACCCAAATTATATCAACAGGCAGCTGGCTGATTCTTTCTAAAATTAAGCTGTTCTTTCGTTTAAGAAAATGTCTGCCAGCTCAAACGGCACCAGTGACTGCATGGGTAATTAGCCCGGGCGCTTTAAGCGCGTAAATAATTTAGTGTCTTTTGTGAAGGGAAGCTGAAAAATCAGGCACGGCGAAAGAGCTTGCCAATTCTTCTTACCAGCTTTTTCTCCTTTTCCCAGAAGAAAGAGAACTGCCCCAGCAGAAAACCATACGCCAGCAGCAATACCTGATAAAATGGCATTACAAAGAGCAGGTAGGTAACAGTTTTTAACCAAAAAGGGGTAGTGGCATCAAAGCCAATAGCGGCAAACAAAAATTTGCGAATCAATACAACGGTAGATCCGGTTAGTGTAAAAACTAACAATACCGCCAGCACCTGCACCAGGCTTTGCAGGCCCCACTTCTCTTTCAGCTTGTATAAAAAACCACTCTTTGCGGTAAGCGTCTGTGTGGTTTGGGATTTTTCTAATGTTTTCAAACCTCTTCTCCCTGATTCGTTTACAAATGTACAATTGTTTTTGTAAATGCCGGACAACAGCTGTTCCTATATGTTGAAAAACTTGTTTCTACACAGTACATTTAAGTCAGGACCAGCCACTGCTCTTTTTTTGTAATGGCTGCAAGTGTAACCACAACGGCTGCGGCCCTTTTTTAAACTGCTATATGGAAGACAAATTTAAGATCAAGAAAATTCTGGTAAGCCTCGATCTTTCCGAAATGGATGAAGTACTCATTCGCCTGGCCTCTTACGTTGCCCGGATGATGGACTGCGACCGTGTTTATTTCATGCATATTGCCAGAGAATTAGAGATGCCCAGAGAAGTGCGTGAGCAGTTGTCGCCGGTAGATGAGCACATTGAGCAAACCCTACAGCAGCAGGTGCAGGCCTATTTCGAGCCTTTTCCCGAATGCCTGACAGTGGTAGAGGTGCATGAAGGGAACCCAACCGACAAGCTCATCAAGCTAGCCCACCAGAAAGATGTAGACCTACTGGTGGTTGGGAATAAAAGTGGTGTGCCAGGGCATGGTGCTGTTGCCGAAAAGGTAACAAAAGCAGCCAACAGGTCAGTGCTGCTGGTACCGGAGATTCTGCCAGACAAAATGGATAAGATCCTGGTGCCGGTAGATTTTTCTGAACATGCCCTGCGGGCCCTGCGGCAAGCCATTAAAATTCGGGAAAATTCTCAGATACCGCTGCAGATCAAATGCCAGCATGTGTACCAGCTGCCTACTGGCTGGCACAGGTCAGGCAAAAGTCAAAAGGAATTTTCAGATATCATGTGCCAGCATGCAAAGAAAGATTACCAGAAATTTATAACCCAGCTGCCCGCAGAATACCGGGAAATTCCCTGTGCCTTTACGCTGGACAATAACCACGACCCGGTCAGAGAAATTTACAATCAGGCGGTGCGGGAGCAGTCCGACTTGATCATCATTGGATCTAAGGGTAAAAGTGCGGCCGCTGCAGCCCTGATGGGCAGTATTGCCGACCGCTTAGCTACTTACAATACCAGCATTCCCCTGATGATTGTTAAAGATAAAAACGAGAACATTGGATTCCTGAAGGCACTGCTCCGGCTATAGTGCTGGTGGTGCAATGCTTACCGGCTGAAAGCACGCTCCTGCCTGATCACGCAGCCTTCTGTTTCCTTATTGCTGAGCAGGGCGCTGTTGTTCTCATGGGCACGGGTATGCAGCCAGTGTTTTTCATAAATGGAACGGTAGCATAGCCTAATGGTAAGGCGGCCGTAATTCCGGTTTAGCAAATTAACGAGTGTGGAGTCCACAGTATTTAACAGGCTTATTTCTTCGTCTGCGCTCATGACTCTGCCCACGACCAGGGATTTCCCAAAATTAACCTTTACGGACTCTGTAACGCCGGCCAGCTGCTGAAAAGCATGGTACCAGTTTTTAGCAGGCCTGCCTTCAACGGTTACCTCCATGGCTTCAATAATGGCGGGCCCGGTACCCTTGTTCTTCAGCAGTATGCTGAACTGTGAATCGGAGCCGGTGTTCATCAGCACTTCCAGGCTGGGCCAGAGGCTTGCTTCATACTGCCGGTTCATGATTTCCTGTTGCTGGCCCATGATCATGGCCTGGTACAGCGAAATAAACAGCGCGCAAAAGCTGATAAATACAGCCGAAGCAGCGGTTACCTGTTGTGCATTGATCTTGCTGAAGAATTTAATCATGTCAGGAAATTTTTGGGTACGGCCCTGCATAAGTTAGCAGGAGGAACAGCCACGAACTGAAACTTTTACATGAGCGGTTTGTCACGGATCTGAAAATATAAAAGTGTTTTGATATTCTGTGTAATGTTGTAATAGTTGTTACGTCCAATAAAGACAGGCCACTTTTAGCACCTTACCCATTGCATCATGAAAACTTGGACCCCCGTTCTTTTTTCGCTCTTGCTGTGTCTGGGAGCGCAGGCGCAGCAGCCCCTTGCTCAGGAAGAACTGCTGGAGCAGGGCAACCGGCTTTATCAGCAAAAGTCATATGCAGAAAGTGCTGCGCTTTATGCACAGGCAGCTCCTTTACCAGGGACGTTAAAAGCTACGGCGTATTACAACGCTGCCTGTAGTTTTGCATTGGCTGGCCAGGCAGATAATGCCATGGAGCAGCTGCTGCTTGCCCTGAAGGCCGGCTTTTACAATGAAGCGCATCTGCAAAAAGATACCGATCTGGAGATTTTGCATCAGCACCCGCAGTGGCAGCAGGCCCTGCAGGCTTGTGCTACCAATAAGCAGGTGAATGAAATGCTTTATGGCGACAAGGCCTTTAGTACTCCTTATGAACCTGCCCTGAGTGAAGACCAGAAAATTGCCGGGCTTTCCCGCTTCTGGATGGAAGTAAAACACAATTTTGCTTATTTTCATCAGGTGCCAAACCTGCAGTGGGATTCGCTCTATTTGGCTTATCTGCCCCGGGTACGCGCTACAGCCACTACCCAGGAATACTACCTGCTGCTGGCAGAAATGTGTGCCAAACTCCAGGATGCGCATACAAATGTTTACCCGCCCCGGGAGCTCTCAAATACCTTTTACAGCCGGCCTGCGCTTAAGACTAAACTTATTGAAGACAGGGTGCTGATAACCGAGCTGCTGGACCCGGCACTGGCGCAAAAAGGATTGTACGTTGGGCAGGAGGTGGTGCAGGTGAACGGGCTGCCGGTGCAGGAATATGCAGAAACAAAGATAGCGCCCTACCAAAGCTGCTCTACGCCGCAAGACCGGCAGGTACGCCTCTACCAATATGCACTCTTAAACGGCAGTGATGCGGAGCCGGTGCAGCTACTGGTGAAAGATAAAAAAGGAAAAGAATTTACTGTGAGCCTGGCCCGGGAATTTGGCAAACCACGGCAGCAACAGCCTGCATTTGTTTATAAGAAATTACCCGGCGGTTATGCCCACATCATGCTAAATTCCTTCGAGGTAGATACAGCCATTGCTGCTTTTGCACAGTTGTTGCCCGAACTGCAGCAAAGCAAAGGCATTATCTTTGATGTGCGGGAAAACGGAGGTGGGAATGGAGGTGTTGGCTATGCACTGCTTCGCTACCTGATCAAAGAGCAGGTACATATTTCACAATGGTCTACCCGCAATTACCTTCCTGCCTTTAGGGCATGGCAGCGGCCCATGCCTGCCTATGTGCAGGATGAGTATCTCTTTCCGGAGGAAGTGCTCCTGCATCAGCCGGTGGTAGTGTTAACCAGTGGCAAAACCTTTTCCGCAGCAGAAGATTTCACGGTTGCCTTTCAGGCTACTAAGCGTGGAGCCGTTATTGGTGAGCCTACCGGGGGTAGCACCGGACAGCCGCTTTCCTTTAAGTTACCAGGCGGGTTAACGGCCCGCGTTTGCAGCAAGCGCGACACCTATCCCGATGGAACAGATTTTGTGGGGGTGGGCATTCAGCCCGATGTAGTGGTAAAACCTACCGTAGCGGCATTTCGGAAAGGAAAAGATGAAACGCTGGAGGCAGCGCTGGCCTATCTGAAAAAACAGCTTCCTCACTAGGGTTTGTCTCCGCAGCCATCCAGCAATTGTCCGTTTAGCCAGACAGTGGCGGTAAAGGCATGTTCCTGATCGCTCATGCCGTCGGAGCAGGGGCCGTTGCCTTTGCGCAGCAGCGCCCAACTGTTTTCATCCAGCTGAAAAAGCTGCGCCCATTCCTCGGGTCTCCCCGCTGCATTTTCCGGTTCCCGAAATGTAAAGCTGATGGAATCGCCCGCCATGGAGCGGTAAGTGCTGTATGGACGGCCAATGGTTAAGCTCCAGAAGGGCTCTGTGCCTGAAATTCTATAATGCACTTCCTGGGTGCCGGCCACGGCCCTGCGCCCCTGTTGACTCCTGTTAGCGGTTGTGTCTGCATTGGCGGGGGGTTCAGGGACAGGGTCTGTTGCTTCTCGCGGTGCCAGGGTATCCTGCTCACCGGCCGCTGAGGAGGCACCGCCGCCACCATCGCACCCAATCAGGATAAAAAGTGCCACGTACAAAAGGGGAAATAAATTTTTCATATTAGCTCAACCAGGCGCAGACAGAATGGTTGGCTATTCTATTGACAGGTTATCTATCATTTTATACCCCTATTATATATCTAAGCTCCTGTTCATTAAACAATTTACTCTTGCCGGCGCAGCCCGCCCCGTTTCCCTAAAAGCGCGATACGCCTGGTAAATGGCCATAAGTGTGGAAAGTGGTAAAGTAGGGGATACAAACATACTGCTTAGTACAGGGTTAAGCAGAAGTATCACTTTTTAAACAAAGCCAAATGAAAACAACCAAATCAACTCTTTTATCTGCAGTGGCCTTTGCGCTTATGTTCTTTAGTATTTCGTCGTGCAAGGTGTCTGAAGAAGAAGGCTACAGCCGGTGGGATGCAGACAGCAATTCAATGATAGACAGCAACGAGTTTCAGACAGCCTGGGGTGAAGCTGGTTATTATGCACGCTGGGATGCCAATCGGGATAATTTTATTGAAGAAAGCGAGTGGAATGCCGGGCGTAACAGCTATATGCGTGACTTTAATGAAGATCAGTTAGGGGCCTTTAGCGAATGGGATGCCGATGGAGACGGTCGCCTGACGGAAGACGAATTTCGTGACGGTACTTTCAGGGTATATGATGCCGACCAGGATGGAAATCTGTCAGATGCAGAATACACTACCTGGTGGGGTGGCTTTAACGGAGGCACAAGCAGTTTATAAGGCGTGTACCGGAAGATCCCTCCACAGCTAAAAAATGAAAACCAGTCCATAGCGACTGGTTTTTTGTTGATGTTGAGTTTGCAGCAAGCCATTATTCTCTGCGTTCCAGGCTTTCTACCCGTTCTTTTAACAGCCGTATCTGATC
>JASLAE010000042.1 GCA_030147305.1 Cesiribacter sp. | reverse complement strand
CCTTTCTGAAGGAGGAATTTCCGCAGATTACCTCGCTGCAGTACATCATCAACCAGAAACTGAATGAAACCTACTACGACCAGGAGGTGGTGCTCTACCATGGACGCCCCTGGATCGAGGAGCAAATGGAAGGCCTGCGGTTTCGGATCGGTCCTAAATCTTTTTACCAGACCAACTCCGACCAGGCTTACACCCTTTACAAAGTAACCCGTGATTTTGCCGGCCTCAGCGGTGCCGAAGTAGTGTACGACCTGTATACCGGCACCGGCACCATTGCCAACTTTGTGGCACGGCAGGCCCAAAAAGTAGTAGGGGTAGAGTCGGTACCCGAAGCTATCGAAGATGCTAAGATCAACTCAGGCATTAACGGCATCAGCAATACCAGCTTCTTTGCCGGCGATATGCGCGATCTGCTTACCGAAGCTTTTATTGCTGAAAATGGCAGGCCCGATGTGGTCATTACCGATCCGCCACGGGCTGGCATGCATGAAGATGTGGTGAATGTTTTACTGGCTGTGGAAGCACCCCGCATCGTATACGTAAGCTGCAACCCTGCAACCCAGGCACGAGACCTACAATGGCTATCAGCAAAATACGAGGTAAAAGCGATACAACCGGTAGACATGTTCCCCCACACGCACCACATCGAGAACGTGGTGTTGCTGGAATTGCGTTAAGGAAGCTTGCTCACAATAGTAAATAGAGAGCCTTTAAGCTATCAAGAATTTGTAGCTTAAGGGCCTTTGCTTTGACAATTGGTTCATTTATTTTACTCTCGCTCAAAAATTGTATTTAGTCATCGGTTGTAAGGAATTTCTTCCAAATATCTGAGCGAGCTATAAATACTCCCTACCGGATAAGCTTGACATCTATTTCTTGTCATTCTGTCTAGTAAGTGCCTTTACAGGTTTGTGGCCGGCTGCTGCATAGTAAAGGATAAACAGGTAACAGGGCACCAGAATCCAGTAGGCATCTTTAGGAGATACCATATCCGCCAGCTGTCCATACAGCAAAGGAATTAAGGCGCCTCCAGCAATACCCATGATGAGCAGTGAAGAACCTGCTTTTGTAAAGCGACCCAAACCTGCCAGTGCCAAAGGCCAAATGGCCGGCCACACCAGCGCATTGGCCAAACCCAACAGGGCTAATGCCGATACTGATACATAGCCATCGGAAAAAATCACAATAATGGAAAGCCCAGTACCCAAAATACCGGAATAAAGCAGAGCCTTCTCCTGGCTGATGTATTTAGGAATGCAGATAATACCCACGATATACCCTACAATCATGGCGATCAGCGTAGCCGTTGTAAAAAATTTTGCAGTTTCCAACGAAATACCCTGGGAGCTGCCATAGCTGATGATGGAATCACCGGCCAGAACTTCTACACCCACGTACAGAAACAGCGTTATGGCGCCAAGGAGTAAATGAGGGAATTGAAGAACGCTTTTTTTGCTGCTAGTATTGGTAGCGCCCTGCACAACATCTGCTTCTTCTTTATCCGCATCTACCTCTGGCAGGCTGGAGAAATAAACCAATAAGGCTAGAATGGTTAAGGAAACGGCAATAACTATGTAAGGTACTATAACCCGGGCCGCCAGGTCATCGAGTTCCTGCGCACTGGCTGCCGCACTTGTAAAGCCTTCTGCATCAACCAGATGATCTACATTGCTTAAGGCGATAGCGCCCAATACAATGGGCGCCAGGGCGCCAGCAAACTTATTGCAAATGCCCATGATGCTGATCCGTTTTGCGGCACTCTCTCGCGGACCTATGATGGTAATATAGGGATTAGAAGCAGTCTGTAAGATGGCCAGACCTGTTCCCTGCACAAACAGACCCAGCAGGAAGATCAGGTATTGCCGCGTTAAAGCAGCCGGAATAAAGATGATGGCGCCAACTGCAATGACTACCAGTCCCAGAGACATTCCTTTTTTATAGCCTGTAAAATTGAGCACCCAGCCAGATGGAATGGCCATGACCAGATAAGCAATGTAGAAAGCAAAGGCTACCAGATAGGATTCAAGGTTGTTGAGTTCACAGGCAATCTTCAGGTAGGGAATTAATACCGAGTTTAGCCAGGTAATGAATCCGAAAATGAAAAACAGGGCACCTATGATGATGATTGGGCTCATACCCTTGCGTTGCTCAGGCATTTTGCCCTCCACAGAGATCGGACGTTTTACGGTATTAGCCAAAGTAGTACTATTTAAGATTTCCGTAGATTGATCAATTAAAATTTCACTTGAACTTCTGCTCTTTCACCCTGAAAATCGTGTGCTACCAGGTCTATGGATAGTATGGAGGTATGATCATTGTATTGATAAGCCTCCACCTGAAGTCCCTCTGCAGCAGTTAGCACCTGTGCAGGCTTATCGCATTTAACTTTCAGAGTTTGCTGGCCATATACCTTCAGATCAATCAGCAGCTTATCTGCTTGCTGCTGGAGCCGGTAGATATTGGCTGTTCCGTCATGGACTACATGCAGCGGCATGGTATTTTGTCCTATCTGATAACGCAGCTGATATACTTCTTTTTCCAGCCGGGGGAGGTACAAAAATCCCCATCCTGCTTCTTCAAAATAAGCCGGAATACCCTCACCATTTAGTGCCGCAGCGGCTATATGTTCGTTTTCTGCAAGCTTTATCTTCAGGACCATAGTGCCAAGGATATTGTGCTTGTAAGCCTCATCCGGCATTTGTGTATTATCAATGAGCACATAGCCAGGCTCGCTTTCCTTTACCTGTGCATATTTATTATACAGCCATTGAGAGTGCAGTTGCTCGGTATTTTTGGCTATATAGCGATCTTCGCTCCGCTGGACTAGTTTGTAATAACTTACCCATTCTTCCATAATGTCTGGCTGCAGAAAATCGTCCTGTGCCAGCCAGTTGGACCAGTGGCTTTCTATGATATCGGTGTGCTGGTCGCTGAGCGCCGTTCTGGGAAGGGTAGCCAGTTCGTACCAAAGGTTGCCGTAATTGATCCGGTTAATCACATGAGTACCGTAATCAAAGCCGCCGCCGTTCAGCTCTATAGGTGGATTCAGCTCAGGGATCTGGCTAAAATCTGTATTGGCATATTTTACTCCTACCTCGGTCAGTAACTTACCCAGGCTGTAAGCTCCGGTTGGATTCCAGTAGTAGCTATAAGCGCAGGGCACAAAACTTTCCGGAAAAGAATGCCCGTTTTCAGGGGTAAGGCCGTATTGGGCCATAATGTCTTTGAAACATTGAATATGTTCGCGAATCGACTCCTCGGGCCAGGGCTCCTTATCATTCAGGTTGTACCACTCTGCCCTTTTCTGCGGTTGGCCGGGCGCCCAGTACTCGTGGCCGGTGCCGTGCAGACCAAATTCCATGTAGGCAGCCTGCTCCCGCACATAATTCATGATTTCAATCTGCCCCTCATTTATCCGGGCCGAATTGTCCCACTGATCGCGCTGATAGGTAGTGGTGGGGAATTTCGCCAGCACATTTTCCCTGTCCATCTCACTGAGTATAAACAGGCACTGGATGCGTGCCCCTACTGCTTTGCCCACTGCAACAATATGCTTATAATCATTAAGATCGAACCTTCTTTTTACCCCGCAGCGATAAGGACCCGGCGTAGGATTTCCTGAAAGATCGCTTCCTTCATTCCAGCCCAGATCGTCTATGGCAAAGGCAAAAGCACGGGGAAAAATGATCCGTTTTGTTCTGTCAGTAGTACCCATGTTATACGTTAAGTTCAGAACTTAATTCTCCGGATAAGCTTCGATCAGCAGGTTTTTGGTAAAAGAAACCGGCAGCTCCGCCTCAGGCCCATTTACTACCCCCAGATCAACCCCATTCACATAATCCCGAACCCGGTATTGTTGATCCTGCAAACCCTTCAGCCGCACAATTCCATCCCAGCTTTTATTGTAGAAAGCATAATGCAGGGTATCGCCTTTCTGTACCACGTGGGTTTCTGGCAGTTCCCAGCCGATGTCGTACAAGCCACCCAGGTAGGTTTCTTTCGAAAGCATCTTTTGATGATAGAGGTCAAACCACTTTTTCCAGATCTTTTCCCGTTCCGGCGTAAGCAGGTTGTCTTCTGTGACCGTTGGGTTTTCGCGGGGCCATGTAAACTTGGTTCCCAAAACTGCCCCAATACCAAATGATGTAGCAAAGTCGCTTCTGCCATCACTCAGCTCCACATGATCGCCAAAATAGGCAGTTTTGCCAATTATAGCTTTGTATGTTTTCCCCTTATGCCTAATCTGCCAACTGGATAATGGGTCGGAGGCAACTGCCTGGTTCATATACTGCATAG
>JASLAE010000039.1 GCA_030147305.1 Cesiribacter sp. | reverse complement strand
TACACCCCGCTCTTGGCCCTGTCAAGCACGGCTGTGTCTATATCGGTTGCAATTATTTTTGATTTGTTGAGCAGGCCCATTTCTTTTAGCATGATGGCCATGCTAAAGACCTCTTCACCACTGCTGCAGCCTGCATGCCAGATACTGATGGTATCGGCATTGAGCAGGATGTTGGGGGCTATATGGTCACGGGCTACGCGCCAGAAAGAAGGGTCGCGGAACATCTCGGTTACATTTACCGTGATCTCCGATACAAAATCATGAAAGAACGAACGGTCTTCCTGTAGTCTTTTGATGAGTTCGGCAACCGAATTCATCTTAAAGACATCTAAAACCCGCTGAATACGCCGCTTGAACGAAGACATGGCGTAGTTCGTAAAGTCGTAGTTGTAGTTGTCTTTAACAACCTGGGTAAGATTTCTTAATTCTGCTATCTCGATATCACGCATACTGCCTCGCCATTACAGGGCCGGTGTCGTAAGTTTTTAAAAACACTTGCCCTGGTTTTCTCACTCTATCTTATTTTAATTCTATTAAACCAGGGACTCCCCCCTGATTCTGAAGTTTGAAAATGTTTTATCCCTGATTTTTAAAAGCCTTTAAGAGTCGACAAAGGGATAAAGTGATATATTCTGTATCCAGAAACTGTTTAATTATTTGATAATATTAGCAAATTAAAATCTGCCACAGGAGCGGCTGTAATAAATGCTCTTAATCTATAGAATTTTAACCCTTTAGCGAATGTAAGGTTAGCCAGGCTCGCTGGCATAAAACTGCAATTAAAGCTGATAATCATTGGGATAGCAGGGGTAGCGGAATCAACCAACTTTCCCTTGGAGGAAAAACACGCAGCTTTTTGAAAAAAAGGGAATCGGAGCAGCCTAAAAAGAGAGTCAGGTATAACTGCAGGCAAAGGCGCTTGCGCAGCTGGAGGCATTTAACATGCCGTTGGGGAAGTTTGAGGAGACGAGCTCTATCGGTTTTACAGTAATATGAAGGTGGGGCAGGCCGAGGGGTTTAATGCAACGCATCCTTAGTGAATGAAAAGGGGAGCAGGTCTCCGATGCTTTGCGTTTTTATAAACTGGCTATTTCCCCATTGGGTGATGAGGGAAACGGCATTTTGCTGTTTGCCTTCATATTCCAGCATTACCTGTCTGCAACTGCCGCAGGGAGCCGCAGCCACAAAGCTAGTGGTGCCGGCACGGTGTGCAGCCACTGCTACTTTTAAAATCCGTTTGCCCGGGTGCTGAACACTGCTGCAAAAAAAAGCTACCCTTTCAGCACATAGTCCGTCAGGAAAGGCAGCGTTTTCCTGGTTGCTCCCGATTACCACCTGGCCGTCTTCCAGCAACAAAGCCGCACCCACCCGAAAATTAGAGTAAGGCGAGTAGGAGGTCTCGCAGGCCTGGCGTGCTTTATCAACCAGCATCCTGTCTTCCGGGTTAAGCTCTTCGATAGCATTGAAAAGCTCAAATTCGATCGTTTTTGTGATTTTTTCAGGCATGGTTGCTGTATTACATTGAAAAGGGCATCTAAGATAGATTATTTTTATTTTGAGGAAAAGCATTGAGTAAAAAATTCAAAATGGCTACTTTGGGCCGCCCTACATTATTATGCATTATGAAAAACATTCTTATTCTAGGCGCCGGCCGTTCTACTACCTCGCTGATCGAATACCTGAAAAAATACATTCAACAAAAGGATTTACGCCTTACCATTGCCGATGCAGACCCGGCACTGGCACTGCAGAAAGCAGGAGAAGCGCATGAACAGTTACAGGCTAGGGGGCTTGATATTTTTAATGAAGATGCACTGCAGCAGTGCATCAGTATGGCAGATGTGGTGGTAAGCATGGTACCGGCAGCATTTCATTCGCTGGTAGCAAAAGCCTGCATTAGCCATAAAAAACATATGCTTTCTGCTTCCTATGTTTCTGAAGAAATCAAACAACTGGATGGTGAAGCCAAAGCGGCAGACATCATGATCTTGAAAGAATGTGGGTTAGATCCCGGCATAGATCACATGACAGCTATGGAAGCCATTGACCGTATCCGTGCAGCCGGCGGCAAACTTACCTCGTTTCGTTCTTATACTGGTGGCTTAATTGCCCCAGCATCTGACAATAACCCCTGGGGCTATAAATTTACCTGGAACCCGCGGAATGTAGTGTTGGCAGGGCAGGGAACGGCGGGTCTTGGCACAGCCCGTTACCTGCGTAATGGTGAGTTTAAGTATATACCCTACCACCGGCTGTTTAGCAGGCTGGAGCAAATAGAAATAGAAGGCTATGCACCCTTCGAGGGGTATCCTAACCGCGACTCCCTCAGCTACCGGAAAATCTACGGGCTTGAAGAAATTCCTACCTTACTGCGAGGCACCCTCAGGAAAAAAGGCTACTGCGAAAGCTGGAATACCTTAATTCAGTTGGGTATGACGGATGATAGCTTCCAGATGGAAGGGCTTGAAAGCATGCGGCTACGGGATTTTACAAATGCTTTTCTGCCCTATGATGCTCATTTAACCGTAGAAGAAAAGTTTTGCCGCATGATGGCCACAGACAGAAGAGGTGATGTATTCAAGCGTGTTGAATGGTTAGGTTTGTTTTCTGAGGAGGCTGTTCCACTGAAAAAGGGCAGCCCTGCCCAGGTACTACAGGCAGTGTTAGAAACTAAATGGAAGCTGGAACCCGATGATAAAGATATGGTGGTGATGCAGCATATTTTCGAATGGGAAGAAGCAGGGGAAGAGAAGCGCTTATATTCTTCAATGGTAAGCCAGGGCGATAATCAATTGCATACAGCCATGGCTAAAACGGTGGGCTGGCCACTGGCCATTGCTGTGCGGCTCCTGCTGGAAAATAAGATCCACAGGAGGGGTGTCTGTATTCCTGTTACGCCCGATCTCTATCAACCAATTCTGGAAGAGCTGCGTGCGCTTGGCATCAGCTTCATTGACAAAGAAATGACAAGATCATCCGTTAAAAAATAAGATAATAATCCTTCAGGAGTGATTGATAGGCTTCACTATAGTCTCCTTCTGCATTTCTTATGATCAGGGTTGCTTCTTTTACGCCTGTAAAAGCCTGGTGCCCATAAGTAGTAATCATTCTGTGTACAGCGCTGTTAGCCCTTTCTTGTATGCAGAGTTTTTGCTGGACGTATAAATCGCATTTTATGCATTCCTTTTCCAATTCCAGGGCCTGTCGAGGGGGCAGCAATATATAGCACAGTCCATTGGAAGCCAACAAGCGCTTACAAGCTTCGGCAAGTTCAGCAAAGCTCAGGGTCTCCTGATGCAAGGCCATGTTCCGTTGCACATTTGCTGTTTTTAAGTGGTTTTGGTAAAAGGGCGGATTGCAGACAATCAGGTCATATAATTGCGGAGGGAAATAAGTTTGAACTGGTTGTGCGAATAGCCGGATCTGTTGGGGCCATGGGCTGTTGCTAAAGTTTTTTTGCGCTTGCGCTGCTGCAGCAGGTTCAGGTTCCAAAGCATGCATGGGTACAGCATAGCGCTGCGCCAGCATGAGTGCTAACAGGCCTGTCCCAGTGCCAATATCGAGCATCCGTGCAGGCGCCGGGTGATGTGCCCAGGCACCCAGCAAACAGGCATCGGTGCCTACTTTAAGCGCAGCACCTTCCTGAATAATTGTAAATTGTTTGAATCGAAACCAGGGATTTCCCATAGCCGGCCAAAAATAGCATAAGAAAAGGCAGCTCCCGCCGGGCTGCCTTTGAGTTTCATTAAAGCATGACGGTCAATACTTAAATAGTATTGCCGCCCTTAATATCCTCCTGCTCTTCCAGCTTGGTTTTTATGTCCATGATTTGTTCACGGAAGTAAGGGAGGTCATTTTTAACGATGTGCCAAACCGGTGAGTGATGCATCTCCATCTCCTCGTTATATGTGGCATTCCGCAGGTTTTCCAATACCCGAAAGTCCAGTTCATCATACTGGTCTTTAAATTCGTCGGATAGGAGCATGGCCGCAGAACCGATTTGGGTGAGCAATTCATAAATGGCTACTCGCTCACTCTCGTCAGTGGTAAAATCTTCGTAATCGCCCTCCCCGATGTAACCTTCAATTTCGAGTATATTCTGGGCTATATTTGATAAGTGTACTAAATCTTCTACTGGTGTCATATTTGAAAAAATTAGGGTTTATCTAGTAACCTGCCAGCCAGAAAATGGTTTGGGGTGGGAGTGATTCGATGTTCCGCTTAGGGACATTCGGTCATGATCAAACACTTGCTTCAAATGCCTCATCAACAAGCAGAGGTCTGGATTGCCCGGCGAGCACAGCCAGCTGGTCGCAGCGCTCGTTTTCTGGATTGCCGGCATGCCCTTTTACCCATTGCAGTCTTACCTTCTGGTGCTGAGCCGCTTTGATGTAGCGCCGCCAGAGGTCTTCATTCTTTTTACCCTTGAAACCTGTTTTTACCCAGTTCCAGATCCAGCCTTTGGTGATAGAATCAACTACATACTTGCTGTCTGAATATACCAATACATCCAGGCCTTCCTTTTTGAGTGCTTCCAACCCTTTTATAACCGCCAGCAGCTCCATACGGTTGTTGGTGGTGCGGCGAAAGCCCTCGCTAAGCTCCTTGCGATAAGGGCCGAAAAGCAGCACCGTGCCATACCCACCGGGACCGGGATTACCACTGGAGGCACCATCGGTATACATTACTACCTGCATGTTTAGCCTCCTATGACACCCCAGGTCACTAAGTTACTTTTGATGATTTTTACAGAGATGGCCAGCAGAATTATACCAAAAACTTTACGAATAATATTGAAGCCCGCTACCCCAAGCTTGCGTTCCAGCCAACCGCTTGTCTTTAAGACCAGGTAAACAAAGGCTAAATTTATGATGATGCCTGCCAGGATATTTGACAGCTCATATTCAGATCTTAAAGAGACGAGTGTGGTCATGGTACCGGCACCCGCTATGAGCGGAAACGCCAGGGGTACAATTGAATGGCTGTCTGTATCGCCTACATCGGCCCTGAAAAGCTCAATGCCCAGAATCATTTCCATGCCAATCAGAAAAATGATGATAGCGCCGGCCAGGGCAAAAGACTGTACATCCAGACCAAAAAGTTTCAAAATGGATTCTCCCAAAAAAAGGAAGCCAACCATGATAAAACCTGCAACTACTGTTGCTTTTTCTGACTGTATGTGCCCTGCTTTTTTACGCAGGTCTATGATTACCGGCACCGACCCCAGTATGTCTATGATAGAAAACAGGATAAGGGAGACCGAGAAAACTTCCTTGAAATTAAACATGGCGCAAAGCTATGAAAAAAGAGACCTGCCAAAGAATATTTGGTAGTAATTTTAATTTTTAAGCCAGCCTCTTAAAAATTCCTGCAGCTGGGTGATCTCATGGTCCTGCAACGCCGGGAAATTGGCAATACGGAATGTATTGTTTTTCCAGGGACCATAGCCATTCCCTAAGTAAAATCCAGCAGCCAGGGCATCAGCTTTCAGCTTGTTTACATCTTCCGGCTTTCCTAAAAGCGTAAGTACCGTGTGAGACTGCAGTTTCTGCTCTTTCACCAGGAGGGAGAAACGGTCCTGCTGCTGCCAGAAATCCAGCCATGCCTGCCAACGGTTATCGACGAGCTGTGTTACGACTGTTTGGGTAGGTCTGTCCTGCAGGCTGCGCAGGAGCAGGTAAAGGTTCAGGACATTGGGGGTGTGGGTAGTTTGCTGTTTGCGCGCATTTTCCAGCATAAACAGCAAACTATTGTAATGCTTGTTTTCTCCCATTAGCTCTGCTGCGGCAACAGCTTTGGGGGAACAAACCAAAATGGCCAGGCCTGCCGGTAAACCAAAGCCTTTCTGTACAGAAGCAAACCAGACATCTGCAGCAGCCCATGGAAGGGAAACACCTGCCATGCTGGAGGTGGCATCTGCAGCTATAAGCGTTTCTGGAAACTTAATCCGTAGCTGGTGCATAAAGCTGTCGGGCAGGGTGGTGCCATTGGAGGTCTCGTTGTGCGTAAGGGCAATTAAGCGGCAGCCATTCAGTTCCTGGACATCAATGTCAGGGCATATGTCCTGAGAGAAAGGGGTTTTTGTTGCAGCGCCGGTTAGTTTGTGAGTGTACTCCTGCCATTTTTCACCAAATGCGCCATTGTATACATGCAGACTTTTGCCCGCTTCTCCTAGCAGCGACTGGGCAATGATCTCCCAGCATTCTGTAGCAGAAGAGGCTGGTACAATGCTGTAATGCTCAGGTATTTCCAGCTTTTGGTGCAGCTGATCAACCAGCTCACGCCAGAGTGTTGCAAACTGAGGGCTGCGGTGGTTCACACTTAGCATACCAGATTGCCAGGCGTCCTGCATATAACGGGGAAGGGCATCCCACACTTTTGAGGGACCGGGATAAAAAGAAATCATCGTTTATGGTATTCCAGTAAATATTGGAGTGCCAGTGCATAGCCGCTGAGCCCCAAACCTGTAATGGTACCAACACAGACCGGACTTAAATAGCTGTGGTGGCGAAAAGTTTCCCGGGCATGCACCCGGCTGATGTGCACTTCAATCACTGGTGCTTTAATGGCACTCACTGCATCTGCCAGTGCTATAGAAGTATGGGTGAAACCACCTGCATTCAGGATTATGCCATCACCGGTATAACCTATTTCATGCAGCTTGTCTATGAGTGCTCCTTCATGATTAGATTGGTAATACTGAAGCTGATGCCCCTGAAACTGCTGCTGCAGTTGTTGCAGGTAGTCTTCAAAGGTAAGCGATCCGTAGATATGCGGTTCCCGCTTCCCCAGCAGGTTTAGGTTAGGCCCGTTAATGATGTGGATGTTCATGGCAAGTCAAATTTACAAGAAAGAAGTCCATTGCAAAATTTCTATTCCCTCTAATACCGGATCCCATATTTCTTTTGATTTATTTTACCCCTATGACAGGGCAATGGCAATCCTACGTGCGGCAGTTTGAGGGGTACCTGAAACTCGAGCGATCGCTTTCAAAAAACACCGTACAGGCTTATCTGAATGATATAGGTAAACTTGCACAATATAGCGAGCATCACAGTCCGCAGACGGTGGATGAAGTGCATCTCCAGAATTTCCTGGAGTGGGTTAACAGCCTGGGCATGACGCCGCACTCACAGGCACGGCTGCTTTCTGGTATCAAGGCTTTTTATAAATACCTGATGCTGGAGGATGTGATCAAACATGACCCTACTGCCACCCTGGAAGGCCCTAAGCTCGGGCGCAAGTTGCCCGATACGCTGAGTGTGATGGAAATTGACCAGCTGCTTTCTGCCATTGATCTTAGTACGCCGGAGGGACAACGCAATAGGGCCATGCTGGAAGTGCTCTACAGCAGCGGACTGCGCGTGAGTGAGCTAACCGATCTTAAGCTCACCCACATTTATTACGATCTGGGCTTTTTGCGCATTATTGGTAAGGGTAATAAAGAGCGGCTGGTGCCCATAGGTCGCGATGCGTTAAAATACCTGCGCCTGTACCTGGAGCATATCCGCGTGCACCTTACCGTACAAAAAGGGGCTGAGCCTTTTGTGTTTTTAAACCGGCGCGGTGGTAAAATAAGCCGCATAACTGTTTTTACTACAATCAAACAACTTGCAGAACAGATTGGGATGAAGAAAAGCATCAGCCCCCACACTTTTCGCCATTCTTTTGCCACACACCTGATTGAAGGCGGTGCTGACTTACGTGCTGTGCAGGAAATGCTGGGCCACGAGAGCATCACCACAACAGAAATTTACACCCACCTGGACCGTGATTATTTAAAGCAGGTCATTCAGGATTATCACCCCAGAAGCTAATACACCGCTAAAGGTTACTGTTCCGGCTGAAAAAGAAATAGTTAAAGTGTATTTCCAATTTCACGGATGCACTATTAAACGTCCGGGAACATCTTTATTATGTGTGGGTTAATTGTATATGATTCATATAGAAAAAGAAAAAACTGGTAATCTGATCAAAACCATTGTCAGTGATAAGCTCACACAGGAAGATTACGATAAACTAATTCCAATCCTGGAACAAACTTTAGAGGATTGGCCTAAGCTACGCTGGTATTTCGAGATGCAGGATTTTAAGGGCTGGAGTATGTCAGCTGCCTTTATGGACCTGGGCTTCGACATCCGACACGCAAATGATCTGAGCAAAATTGCCATGGTGGGAGAGGAGCAATGGCAGGAGACCCTTTCTAAAATCATGAAGCCTTTCACTTCGGCAGAAGTACGCTACTTTTCCCTGGCAGACAGAGCAGAAGCCCTGCAGTGGATTCAATCGTAAAGGAATTTACTGCTGATAGAAGATTGTTGTGAAGGTTATCCTGGTGTTCCACAAGACTCAGGGTTTTTAGCGCTCGACTTATAACTAACTAACACTATATTTGCAGGCAAAACGTTTAGCCTGTGTATACCGAGCTCCTACGCCCTCTGTTGTTCCGGCTTCCTGCCGAAAAAGCCCATCACCTTACATTCAATGCTTTAAAAACCCTGATGCAACTACCCGGTGCAGCAGCCATGGCAGATCGCCAGTTTGGTGTTGCTGACAAACGCCTGGAGCGTAAACTTTTCGGCCTTACTTTTCCAAACCCTGTTGGGCTGGCTGCAGGCCTGGATAAAAATGCTGTTCTGGTGGACGAGCTGTCCCATTTTGGTTTTGGCTTTATAGAGATTGGCACCTTAACACCACGCCCGCAGGCTGGCAATCCTGTCCCTCGACTTTTTCGTTTGCCTGCTGATGGTGGCCTTATCAACCGCATGGGCTTTAACAATGATGGTGTGGCAGTGGCAGTTGAAAGACTGCGTGAGCGGAAGGGGAAAATTATTATCGGGGGCAATATTGGTAAAAATAAGGACACGCCAAATGAAGCAGCTGAACAAGATTATATCGCTTGTTTTGAAGCACTCTATGAAGTGGTTGATTATTTTGTGATCAATGTTAGTTCTCCTAACACACCAAACCTTAGGGCGCTGCAGGAGCGGGAACCACTGCAACGCTTAATTCTTGCTCTGCAGAACCAGAATTTAGCCCGAGCAAAACCGAAACCAATTCTGCTAAAAATTGCCCCGGATCTGAATGAAGCCCAGCTGGATGATATTGTGGCAATGGCTGCCGAAACCAATCTCTCCGGCTTAATTGCAACCAACACCACTATTTCCCGCAGCGGTTTGCAAACTCCATCAAACAACATTGAACAAATTGGAGCAGGTGGCCTTAGCGGTAAACCCCTGGCTAAGCGTGCAACGGAAGTAATTCGTTACCTGCACCGGCAGTCTGGCGGTTCTATTCCAATTATTGGCGTTGGAGGAATCTTTTCTCCGGAAGATGCGCTGGAAAAACTGGCAGCGGGTGCTTCGCTCATCCAGCTTTACACCGGCTTTATTTATGAAGGGCCTGCGCTGGTCAGAAATATTAACAAGGCCCTGCTTAGCCAGGGACAACAATAGTAGCCACAAATACAAGTACTTATGTTCCACTTCTATTTAATTACAAACAGCTAAACTTTCCCTTGTTTTTTGTTAGTTTTGTTGTTCTGCAAATCCAGTCGTATGGCCAAAAATATAGTCAAGGGCAATACCTTTAAACAGCCGAAAGAGAAAGAAAAGGAGCGAGTGAAGAAAGCATGGCGTCTGAAGCTAAACCTTGCTTTTTTGCGAGACAGGCGCCTGCATCTGGCATTTGGTGTTTTTCTGATCATCGCTGCCGTGTATCTCTTCACAGCATTTGTCTCCTATCTCTTTACCGGAAGGGCCGACCAGAGCGTGATAGAGGCCATGAACGATACCGCACTGCGTGAGTCGGGTGCCGATGTTGAAAACTGGCTGGGCCTGTTTGGTGCCATCTTCGGGTACTATTTTGTCTTTCTTTGGTTTGGGATTGGCGCACTGCTCATTCCGCCCATGCTGTTTTTACTGGGCTATAGAATTGTATTCAGGCAGGATCTCCTGCCTTTTAGTGAAATATTTAAATATAGCTTCTTTTTCATCTTTTGGGCCGGTACCCTGTTAGGGTATATTCTGTTTCAGACAGATCAGGTCTCCACATGGGGCTTTCTCAGTGGTGGCATTGGCTATGAAATTGCCCGCATGCTTCACGATTTCCTGGGCTGGGGCACGCTTTTGCTGCTGGCCTTTGCCCTGATTGTCTTCGTTATATATTCCTTCAATATCTCGGGTATCTTGAATTTCTCTGGTGCAAAAGAGGCAGCAGTTCCGCAGGTGCCTGCAGCTACCACTACACCTTTACTGGCGGAAGAAGTATTGGATGAGGAGGAAGGTAACTGGCCGCCTTCTAAAGAAAGTACACCCGACGAAGACCTGCCTTTTGAACCGGACGATGCAGATGAAGATGCTGAACTGCGTACCTGGACAGTAAAAAGACCTTATGAGCAGGCAGCAGAAGCAAAATCTGCGGCAGCCCTGAATGCCAAAAGCGGGCCCACTTTTGAAGTGGAAGACCGTTCTGTTGCTTCAGAAAAATCTTATAACAGTGCTGCTCCTGCGCAGGATCTGGGCTTTGAGATCGTTGATGAAGAGGAAGAGGTTAAAAAAGTGCTTAATCAGGAGAATTACGATCCTACCCTGGATCTTGGCACTTACCGGTACCCACCGGTAGAACTGCTGAACGAATATGAAAGTGGTAAGGTAAAAGTGAGCGAAGACGAGCTGCGTGCCAATAAAGACAAAATTGTAGAAACGCTTACCAACTTCAAAATTGGTATCAGCAGTATAAAGGCAACCATTGGGCCAACCGTAACCCTTTACGAAATTGTACCGGAGCCAGGCGTAAAAATTTCAAAGATCAAAAACCTTGAAGATGATATTGCCCTGAGCCTTGCAGCCCTTGGCATTCGTATCATTGCCCCTATTCCGGGTAAGGGAACCATTGGTATTGAAGTGCCAAACAAAGCCCGGGAAATGGTATCCATGCACTCCATGATCACGACAGAGAAGTTTATGAAGAGCGCCATGGAACTTCCTATTGCGCTGGGTAAAACCATCTCTAATGAAGTGTATGTGACTGACCTGGCCAAAATGCCCCACCTGCTTATAGCCGGTGCTACAGGTCAGGGTAAGTCTGTAGGTCTGAATGTGCTGCTGGCGTCCCTGCTTTACAAAAAGCACCCTTCACAGCTTAAGCTGGTGCTGGTAGACCCTAAAAAGGTTGAGCTAACACTTTTCAACAAGATTGAACGGCACTTCCTGGCCAAACTGCCCGATACTGCAGAAGCCATCATTACCGATACAAGCAAAGTAGTGAACACTTTAAATTCGCTTTGTATTGAAATGGATAACCGCTACGACCTTTTAAAAGAGGCGGGTTGCCGTAACCTGAAGGAGTACAATGCCAAGTTTGTAGAGCGGCGTCTTAATCCGGAAAACGGGCATCGTTTTCTGCCTTACATTGTGCTGGTAATCGATGAGTTGGCGGACTTGATGATGACTGCAGGTAAGGAAGTTGAAACACCCATTGCCCGTTTGGCTCAGCTTGCGCGTGCCATTGGTATTCACCTGGTGGTAGCAACGCAGCGTCCGTCGGTAAACGTAATTACGGGTATTATCAAAGCCAACTTCCCGGCACGTTTGTCCTTCAGGGTTACTTCCAAGATTGACTCCCGTACTATTCTGGATACCGGTGGTGCAGAACAGCTGGTAGGTCATGGCGATATGCTGCTTTCCATGGGCTCAGATATCATTCGTATTCAGTGTCCGTTTGTAGATACACCAGAGGTAGAAGATATTTGCGAATACATTGGTGCCCAGCGTGGGTATGAATCTGCCTACCACCTGCCCGAGTACTACGGTGAAGGAGAGGAAGCCAAAGCAGGTGATGTGGATCTTTCTGACCGGGATGCACTCTTCGACGAAGCAGCCCGGCTTATTGTACAGCACCAGCAGGGCAGTACCTCACTTATACAGCGAAAATTGAAGCTGGGCTACAACCGTGCCGGTCGTTTAATTGACCAGTTAGAGGCTGCAGGAATCGTTGGAGCTTTTGAAGGAAGCAAGGCGCGTGAAGTTTTAATTCAGGATGAGTACGCTTTGGAACAATTATTGAATAGTATTTCCAGTAAGCATACAAAGTATTGAAATACATGAAAAACTTATTAGCTTTTGTACTGATGTGTTTTGTGTCGATGTTAACGGCAAATGCCCAATACGACCAAAAAGCACTGGGAATTTTAGACAAGGTAAGCGAGAAATACGAGAAGTTGAGCGGGTTTAAAGCCGACTTTGTATATACCTTAAACAATGATGCGGTAGGCACAAGCGCCGAAACAAAAGGAGAAATCACGGCCAAAGGCAAGCAGTTTCGCTTAAAAATGAACGGGCAGGAAATAATTTCCGATGGCAGTACCGTATGGACTTACCAGCCAGATACCAAAGAAGTTTATATTGATAAATTTGACAATGTGGTAGGCGAAAATGTAAATCCATCCAACATTCACAACCTGTACCGCAAAGGGTTTAAGTACCTGTACAAAGAGGAGCGTAGCATTAATGGAAAGCCGCATCATGTAATCGAGCTGGTGCCTGAAAAAGCATCAGACACCAATTATTACAAGATTCAGCTGGTGATCGATCAAAAGGATCTGACCTTTAGCAACTTCACCATCTATGAGAAAAATGGCAACCGTTACCTGTTCGACATTAAGAATTTCCAGCCGAACTTAAGTGTTGCCGACGCAACTTTTACGTTTAAGAAAGCCCAATATCCCGGCGTGACCGAGGTAGACATGCGGGATTATTAAGCATTTAGTATCAGCTAATCCTGAACTAAAAAAGCCACTCTTCCTTAGGAAGAGTGGCTTTTTTGGGTTTTATCTGTTCACTGGCACTAAAAATTACAGACATCAGCCAACAAGCAGCAACTAATTACTATTTTTAAGGCATGACCTACCAAGAACTTTTTGAAGCCATCCTGCTAAAACGCTCCTACCTTTGTGTAGGTCTGGACCCTGATCCTTACCGGTTGCCGAAACACCTGCTGAAGTATGAAAACCCGATACTGGAATTCAACAAACGCATCATCGCGGCTACATCTCCTTATTGTGTAGCTTATAAACCCAATACTGCTTTCTACGAAAGCATGGGTGCTGCCGGCTGGGAGACCCTGCGGCAAACACTTGAGTTTATACCCCGTGGCCATTTTTCTATTGCGGATGCCAAAAGAGGAGATATTGGCAATACTTCCAAAATGTACGCACACGCCTATTTTGAGGAGATGAAGGCTGATGCCATTACTGTAGCACCCTATATGGGCGCAGACAGTGTAATGCCCTTTCTGGAGTTTGAAGGTAAGTGGGTGGTTTTGCTGGCCTTAACCTCCAACTCCGGCAGCCAGGATTTTCAGGTGCTAAAGGTGGGAGAGGAATACCTTTATGAGCGGGTAATCCTGACTTCGCAGGAGTGGGCCACCCCTGATCAGTTAATGTATGTAGTAGGGGCGACCCAGACAACTGAGTTGGAAAATATTCGCCGGATTGCCCCTGACCACTTTTTATTAGTGCCTGGCATAGGCGTACAGGGAGGTAGTCTGGAAGAAGTCTCTAAATACGGCATGAACAGGCGGTGCGGGTTATTGGTAAATGCCGGCAGAAGTATTATCTACGCTTCCGACGGAGAAGATTTTGCTGAGGCAGCCGCAGCTGAAGCCAAACGACTGCAAGAGCATATGAGCAATTATCTGGAGAAATATCTGCCTGAAAAATAATGCAGGAAGCCTTTATACACCTGGTATGGCAATTAGGCTATTTCGATAAAGCATCCTGGTGCACGGCAGACGGTAATGCCATAGAGGTGTATCATCCGGGTAGGCTGAATACCGACGCGGGTCCTGATTTTAAAGGTGCACGCCTTAAAATAGGAGACTTATACTGGCACGGCGATGTAGAGCTGCACCTGATAACAAGTGGCTGGCAGCAGCACAAGCATCAGCACGATCCTGCTTATAACAGTGTAGTGCTGCATGTGGTACTGGAGGATGATGGCATTACTGCTATCCGGCAGGATGGTAGTCCTGTGCCAACAGCAACACTCCAAAATAGAATCAGGCCAGATGTATACCTGCGGTATGACCAACTGCAGGCAAGTTTGCACACCATTCCCTGCGAGCCTCAAATAGCAGGCGTATCCTCCATGGCTAAAATATCGATGCTGGACCGAATGCTTATGCAGCGGTTGCAGCGCAAGGCAGCGGGTGTAGCGGCGCTTTTCAAGCATAATAATCATGATTGGGAAGAAACAGCCTGGCAGTGGCTATGCCGGGGATTTGGCTTTAAAATCAATGCCACTGGCTTTGAGTCTCTAAGCCGTCAGCTACCGCTAAAAGTGCTGCTGCGCCATGCCAACAGTGCTCTACAGGTTGAAGCCCTCCTCTTTGGGGTCTCAGGGTTGCTGCAGCATGCACCATCACAACCCTGGACGGATCAGTTACAACGTGAATGGAAGCTGCTTCAGCACAAATGGAATTTACAGGATAAGGTAATAAACACAAGTCAATGGCTCTTTTCTCGCATGCGGCCAGCTAACTTCCCAACGCTGCGCATTGCACAACTGGCAAAATTGCTGCAGCGGCAGCCAAAGCTGTTTTCATTTTTAATGCATGCCTCGCCTGATGAATTGTTTACTGAACTGCGTGTAACGCCTTCTTCCTATTGGCAAACGCACTATCATTTTGGCAGGGAGAGCAAAGAGGACTATCATACGCTGGGCACAGGCAGTGCACAAAACCTCCTGATCAATGTAGTGGCACCGCTACGGGTAGCCTACGGTCAGGCTACAGATCAGCCACAATACATTGAGGATGCAGTTTCATTACTGCAGTCCCAGCCTGGAGAAGATAATAAAATCATACGTTACTGGAAAAAATTAGACATGCCCACCACAACAGCGGCAGATTCGCAGGGTTTGATTGAACTCTTCAATGAATATTGCACGCCCAAACGTTGTCTGCAATGTAGCATAGGTTTAGCCATAGTCAAGCATGATGCTCATACTGCTTAACCTACTGCTGTTTGGATTAGTGAGCTTTGGGATGTACCGTAAATGGGAGCATACGCCTATTGCCACTTTTTACTGGCCTGGGCTTGTGGTAAAGATCCTGAGTGGCTGGGGTTTGCTGGGGCTTTATCGATACCATTATGGAAGCGGAGATGTGCTGGGTTACCATGCCAGGGCATCCTCTCTTACCAATGTATTCTGGTCTCAGCGAGCTGATTTCCTTGAAAGGCTTTCAGAAATTGGCTTCCTTACGGGTGCCGGGGGCTTCCATGGGTACGATCGGGTAGATTTCTTCATCATGCTCATCAGCCCTGTTTACATATTAGCAGATAAGCAGATTATCATCACCGCTGCATGGCTTTCGCTCATCTCATTTTTTGGACTATTCTGGCTGGCCAGGCGCCTGAGCAGTTATTACCCCGATAGTATCCTGGCGGCTGCTGGTGCTTTTCTGCTCTGGCCTTCGGTGCTATTCTGGACAGGTAGCATCACCAAGGAAGCCCTGACCATGCCCGCGATTGCCATACTTGTGGCCTGCCTGCTGCCTTACATATTAGGCAGTGGTAGGAATACAGTGCTCCAGTGGGTGCTGGCAATTCTTTCGGCCTGGATCTTATGGAGGCTTAAATATTACTTTGCATTACCCCTTTTTGCTGTCCTTGCGGCACTTGTCCTGGCCCGGCAACTGGTGCGTCTCCAGGTTTCCGGAATGCTCTTTGCAAGCTTGGTGGTTGGAGCCTTGCTACTGGTAGCCTTTCTGCTCTCCCAGCTACACCCCATCCTATATCCGGAAAAAGTACTGGATATGCTGGTATTTAACTATGATTTGATGACCAAAATGGGAGCGGACAATCAGCGGCTGCATTTTGATGCCCTGCAACCAACGCTTTGGAGTGTTTTATATTATTCTCCCAAAGCCCTGGCAGGTGGTTTGCTGATGCCGCTGCCCCTGGTGCCGCTCAGGCTTCAACCACTTCCCCTGCTGGCAGGGGTGGAGAACCTGGTGGTGCTCGCCTTGCTGATTGGAAGCTTTTACAAACTTTACCGCTTGCCACATTCAAAACTATCTATTCCGGTGCTTGGTTTAAGTTTTTATGTATGCTTCCTGGCAATAGCCATGGCCATTGCCTCGCCAAATTTTGGCACCCTGCTCCGGTATCGTACTGCCTACCTGCCATTTGCTATCTTTCTGCTGCTTTACTGGTTATTTCCCACAAGCTGGTATCGTAAAGAGTAGGTGTTGAAAGCTTGCTTATTTCCGCGTACCTTTGCGCCGCTATGGAAAATCCTGTAATGATATTCGGCACTGGCGGTTTAGGCCGTGCAGCCCTGGAGATATTTGAAAAAAATGGCGTAACCGTTTATGGTTTTCTGTCAGATAATAAAGAAGAACACGGAAAAGAAATCGATGCTGTAACGGTACTCGGCGGTACCGACGATGAATCTTTTCTTAAAATAATTGGTAAAAAATGCGAAGCCTTTGTGGCTACGGATGATACGCGCCTGCGCAAAAGCCTGGTGAAGATGCTGCACGATGAGCGCAAAGTGCAGCCTGCCAATGCCGTACATCCCGATGCACTCATTGCCAAATCTGCCACCATCGGGCATGGTAATTTTATAAACCAGGGCGTGCGGATTGGGGCCGGTACAACTGTTGGCAGCCAGTGCCTCCTGCACAGCGGGGCTATGCTTGACTTTGATGTGACTGTAGCCAATTTTGTACAAATAGGCGCCGGGGCCACCATAGGCAGCGGCACTACCCTGGAGGAGGGGGCATTTATTGGAACAGGGGCTACCATTTTATCTGGGGTTACCATCGGTAAAGGAGCTCGTGTGGGCGCCGGTTCGGTCGTAGTAGCCCATGTGGGTGCCAAGGAAACCGTTTTTGGAAATCCTGCTCAGGTAATCAAAAAATAAAAAACAGCGAATTAGAAATAGAAGCATGATGTTTACCCGGAAGAAGGGTATCAAATTGTTCTCCTTTTTTTAATTTTGCATTTATAAACAAACAATAATCCATCCTGCCTGAAACAGGAAAAGGCTTATGAACAAGGAATATTTAGTATTGCTCTACTACTGCTATGCCAGGATTGAAGATCCGGAGCAGTACAGGTACGAACATCACAAGTTCTGCCTGGAAAATAATTTGAAGGGCCGCATTATTGTTGCACCTGAGGGGCTAAACGGAACCGTCAGTGGGCTGCAGGCAGACTGCCAGCGTTACATGGCCTATGTTAAGGGCGACCCCCGCTTTGCCCATACCGACTTTAAGCTGGAGGCCCATCATGAGCATGCATTCCAAAAGCTGCACGTGCGGGTAAAACCAGAAATTGTGCACAGCGGCTTACAGCACCTTGATCCGAATGTACGGACAGGTGTGCACCTTTCACCACAGGAGTTTAAGGAAATCAAAAACGCTGATGATGTAGTGATCGTGGATGTGCGCTCTAATTATGAGCATAGCCTGGGTCGCTTTAAAGGCGCAATTACTTTCGATATCGAGAACTTCCGCGACTTCCCCGAAAAAGTGCAGGAGCTGGAACAGTTCAAGGATAAGAAAATTGTAACCTACTGCACGGGGGGCATCAAATGCGAGAAAGCTTCTGCCTATTTGCTGGAGCAGGGCTTCGAAAATGTGTATCAGCTGCATGGCGGTATCATCAAATATGGCCTTGAAACAGATGGCGAAGATTTTGAAGGTCGCTGCTATGTTTTTGACGGGCGCGTTGTTACTGATATCAATAAAAAGAACCCGGTTGTGGTTTCTACCTGCTGTGTCTGCGGAGAACGCAGTGCGCGCATGGTCAATTGTGCCAATCCTGTTTGCAACCTGCATGCACCCATGTGCGAAGCCTGCGGCTGGGAAATGGAAGGCACCTGCTCTGCAGCCTGCAAAGAACATCCCGAAAAGCGGGCTTATGATGGCACAGGCTACTATGCCAAGGAAATGAATGGCTACGATCCGTACCACGGGCTAAAAAATACCCAGAAACACCTATCTTAGTGCTACCCCTGGTAGCACTTTTTTTTGCTTATATCTTCATGAACCGCATCCCTAATTCTGAGCTGGTGCTCAACCCCGATTCAAGTGTTTATCATCTTAATTTGTTGCCTCACCACATAGCTGATACTATTATCACAGTAGGAGACCCCGAACGTGTACCGCGCATCAGCAAGTATTTTGATAAGGTGGAGATTAAGATAGCTAAGCGCGAATTTGTTACCCACACCGGAACCTTTAAGGGAAAACCACTCACCGTCATGAGTACCGGTATGGGCACCGATAACATAGAAATAGTCATGATGGAGCTGGATGCGCTGGTGAACATCGACCTTAAAAACCGGCAAGTTAAAGAGGGGCACCAGAGCCTGAACATCATCCGGCTGGGTACCAGCGGAAGCCTGCAACCCGATATACCTGTAGGAGCACATCTGGTAAGTGATTATGCAATTGGGCTTGATACACTTATGTTTTTCTATAACCTGGTAAATACACAGGAAGAGCTTAACCTGCAGGAAGCTATTTACACCGAAGCCCAGTTACCCTTTAAGCCTTATGTGGTGCGCGGTTCTCAGGTGCTGCTCCTGAAGATTGGTTATGATATGATCAGGGGCAATACACTTACCAGCCCCGGCTTTTATGCGCCACAGGGCCGGCAGGTGCGGGCTACCCTGCGACTGCCCAACCTGGTAGAAGCACTCAGCCATTTTCGTTTCGAAGGTAAAAAACTTACCAACTTCGAGATGGAAACCGCCGGTTATTATGCCATGGGCAAAATTCTGGGGCATGAGGTGCTCAGTGTTAATGCAATTCTGGCCAACCGTATTACCAATGAATTTTCCGCCAATCCCGATGAGGTAGTGGAAGGCCTGATCCACAAAGTGATGGATAGATTGTGAGCATAGAAAATAAACTTATGCCTGATTGCTTTCCTGTTGCTTCTCTATTTTAAGCTGATCTACCTGCCGTTCCAGTGCCTTTGACTGAAGGTGATCCTGAATATTTTTCTGGTGTTCGTATTCTGCACTTTCATCCTTGCGGCGAAGCAGCAGATTCCTGATCACCGGGCTTCTTCCATATACGATTACTGTGTCTCCTGCCAGAATACAGGTGTCATGGCCGGGCACCCCCAGATAGCTTCCGTCTTGCCGGGTTATTCCCAGAATAAAAACACCTTCCTTGGAAATAGCAAGCTCAGCAAGCGTGCTGTTGGCCATCCAGTGGGTTTCTTTCACAAACACTTCAGCAATTTTGTATTCACCCCCCAGATGAAGTATACCAGTGTAATCATATACGTTTAGATCGGTATATCGCCTCAAGCCCCAATCAATAATGCGGCTTAAAAATCGGTTGAACCACTTGCTTGAGAACAACAACCAGAGAAACAGCAGCCCTGCAATCATAAGGGCAATGCGCCAGGGGAGAGAAAGATCATCATCCTTTGTATCCCAAAAAGTTAGCACTAGGCTGGCGATTACAGACACAATACCGGCGTTCCCCAGGAGCATGAGCATCATTACAATTTTACGCCGCAGCGGGTGGTTTACAATGTTTTCTGCTTCTTTGGTTGCATAACCTACCCCGGTGAAGATAGAACGGGCCTGGAACTGTGCCGCCTGTTGGCTAAGTCCCGTATGCATTAGCGCAATGGTGGCTACTTTAGTGATTAGAAAAGAAAGGGAGAGGATAAGGATCAGGGTTAATACAGCTATCATGGCGCTTTTGGGCTCTATGCAGTTAACCAATTTGATCACTGCATGGTTATGAGAGGCATTTGAGTAAGCTTAAATAAAAATTCCCCCTTTAGTATGTATGTGTATACCAAAGGGGGAATAGAAAAATCAGTAACATATAACCAACTTATTGTTTGCAACAAGTAGGAAGAATGATTGATTGATTGATTTAGGCCAGTTCACTCAGCTCCAGCCAGCGCATTTCTTTTTCATCGATTTGTGCCTGGGTTTTTTCTAGTTCCTGTCCCCAGGCCATTAGCTCTTCATGGCCGCCGCCGGCATTCATTTGCTGGACCAGGCTTTCCTTTTTCTTGCTTAGCTGGGCAATCTCTTTCTCAAGCTGCTCAAATTCTTTTTGTTCCTTATAGCTAAGCTTTCTTTTCTCAATCACAGGCTTGCTCACCACGGGTGTTTCGGCAGATTTAGCGCTGGCCACGGCTTTTGCTTCTGCTTTATCCTCAGATTTTTGTATGGCCGTACCCTGTTCCTCTTCGTCTTTAGCCAGGCGATAGTCCGTATAATTACCCGGGAAGTCCTTGATCTGGCCATCACCAAATACGAATAAGTGATCTACCAGCCTGTCCATAAAGTAACGGTCGTGCGATACAATGATTAAACAGCCACCATAGTTTTCCAGAAAGTTCTCCAGCACATTCAGTGTGCTGATATCCAAATCATTCGTGGGCTCATCCAGGATCAGGAAGTTAGGATTTTGCATGAGGATGCGCAGCAGCTGCAGGCGGCGTTTCTCGCCCCCACTTAGCTTACCAACCACGGTATATTGCTGATCTCCGCTGAAGCCAAATTCCAGCAGTAGCTGCCCTGCCGTGAGGGTGCGGCCATCGGCCATTGGGATTACTTCAGCAACTTCCTTCACCACCTCAATCACCCGCATGTTCGGATCGAAGATCTGCTCTTCCTGTCTGTAATAGCCGATCTGCAGGGTCTGGCCTACCTCTACAGCACCGGTATCGGGTATTACTGTTCCGGTAAGAATGTTTAAGAAGGTACTTTTGCCCACACCATTTGGCCCGATGAGCCCAAGTTTATCGCCCCTGCGGAAGGAGTAGCTGAAGGGTTTGAACAGTTGCTTGTCGTTGTAGCTTTTGCTGATTTTTTCTAGTTCTACCACCTTGGTGCCTAAGCGGCGACCAATACTCTGCAGCTGGATGTCTTTTTCACCCAGTTTCTGGCTTGCTTTGTCTTTTAATTCTTCGAAGGCATCCATCCGATATTTGGCCTTGGTGCCCCTGGCTTTTGGCTGTCGGCGAACCCAGTCCAGCTCCTTTCGCATCAGGTTGCGGGCTTTGTCTACCTCGGCTTGCTGCTGTTCCTGGCGCTCGGCTTTTTTCTCGAGATAATAGCTGTAGCTGCCATGGTAACCATAAAGTTTGGTTTGCGAGAGCTCCAGGACCTCGTTAGTTACCTGTTCCATAAAATAACGGTCGTGGGTTACCATAAGCAGGCTTAGCTGTGCCTTGCTAAGGTACTCTTCCAGCCACTCAATGGCGGGAAGGTCCAGGTGGTTGGTGGGCTCGTCCAGGATTAAAAAGTGGGGACGTTCCAGCAGGGTTTTGGCCAGGGCAACCCGACGGCGCTGGCCACCACTGAGCGACTTGATGGGCTGCTGCAGGTCATGGATGCCTAGCTTGCCCAGAATTTGTTTTACACTACTTTCGTAATCCCAGAGGTTGTGGCTGTCGATGTGCGACATTACGTCCTGAAACCGATCGCTAAGCTCCGGCTTTTCGTTGATAACTTCCAGCAGGTATTCATATTCTGC
>JASLAE010000509.1 GCA_030147305.1 Cesiribacter sp. | reverse complement strand
GGGTCAAGGCCCGCTGTGGGTTCGTCCACGATCAATAATTTCGGATTGCCCAAAAGGGCTACGGCCACACCAAAGCGCTGGCGCATGCCCCCAGAGTAGCCACCCAACTGCTGCTTCCGCTTGTCCCAAAGGTTGGTTTGTTTGAGTAAATGCTCGATCACTTCTTTGCGGGATGCCCGCTTAGTAATGCCTTTGAGTACAGCAAAGTAATCGAGCAGTACCTCTGCGCTCACCTTTGGGTAAACACCGAATTCCTGCGGCAGATACCCAAGCGTCTGCCTTACCTCTTCCTTCTGATTAAGCACATCGAGCGCTCCCAGGTGTATGCTGCCTGCATCCGGTTCCTGTAGTGTGGCCAGCGTGCGCATGAGCGTAGACTTGCCAGCACCGTTGGGGCCCAGTAAACCATACATGCCCAGGGGAACGGTCAGGTTGATGTTTTTTAGTGCCTGTACCACGCCGGCAGAGCGCCCGTTAGCATAAGATTTGGAGATGTTTCGGATCGTCAGTTCCATAGGAAGAATGGTTAATGGTGTATTTGGGGTACTAAGCAGCGGCCGTAACAAAGGGTGTAAGCTTGGCAATAGTGGCCATAACTCTAATTAAAAGTGACGAGAGGTGTGAAATATGTGACGTACTAGTTGCAACTGATTGGGTAGATTTTCTGATGATATTGTATCCGACCAGTTAATATTCTTTTAAGAGCAACTGACCAGCATTGGCTGTTCATGCAGTTGCTGCCTGTGTAGTAAAGTCCTTCAGTTTGGTGCTTATGTATTAAGTAAGTTTTCAGACTGATGCTCTATTTCTGTTCTCTGTTGCTCTCATTAATCAGCTAACTTTTACAGGCTATACCGATATGCTAAACACTTTACTAGTGCACTATCAAACTAATACACTGCAAACATAGTCTTTCTATATGAAATAAAAAATCAGTTGATACATCTTTTGAAATAAATATCCTGTCAGGGATATAGAAATAACTCAGTTACCTTTAAATCATTTAGGTATGCAATAGGGAGGTTAAGGTGAGCTACCTACAAATGCAACTTGATTATTGGTATGGCAGGAAATCCGACAGTTATTCTCATCAAACAAAGAGCAATCGGCAACTTAAATCTTGGATCCCCTCAGGACCTTTCATTATCATAAGCCGCTTAATTCACCCAAAGCCTTTACCTAATTAAAATAGCTTATGTGGTTTTTCTATCTGCAGTTAAATTGTAATGTGAGGCAAGCATCACTGCCATGACTCCAATTTATCCAGGGGATATATGGGTCGCGGTATATGCTGATAGTTGAGTTTGAATACATCAACGTTTGTAACCCCTTCTGTTTTTACATACAGGGTCTGCCGATTATACTTCCAGAAATACAAGCGGAAAGGGAACAGGTTCTTCACGACCACTACATCAGCTTTCCAAAGACTTAATCCCAGTGACAGGAAAAAGGAAGGTTTATATGCCGGGCAGGGAAGTGTAGTTAGAATAAGGTGTAGTTTGCCCTGTACAATCACGGCAGTTTTACCGAATTCACAGTGATCCAGGAAAATCAGTTTTCCCTTGAAGAAAACTTTTTGATTATAAACCTTATCGAGTTTGCCCCCCACCTCTACTACTACCTCATGATTAAGTTGTGAAGGATCCAGGTTATGAATGGCTGCCTCATCACATAGGGGTACATACGTCATAAGCCCTTTCCCTTCTTTCCTTAGCGCCTGAAGAATATGTGTGCTTTCTCCCGGAGCGCCGGCTCCTACAAGATCTGAGAGGTCAGAGATGATGGCTGTTCCCAAAAGCCTGCGCCACCTGGCTCTCTTTATCTTTTGTATGGCCTCTGCAGGGGTAAGGGGTACAGGGTGAGGATGATCTTTTACCGCCCAGTTCATTTCGCAGAGCTCGTGGCACAATTGCTGCGCCAGTATAGGGTTGTTATTGGTAACAACCACACAGCTCCAGCCCACTTCCGGTGCATCAATCCAGATATGGACCATGAAATTTGACACGCATAAAACCTCAGGATTTCGCTCCATCTTATTCATTCGCCTGAATATTTTTCGCATTGGAGCTATAAAATCAACAGTATTGCCACCACCCTTGAGCAAAGGCATCTTATGAAATGCCATGGTTGGCTTTATCTCACCAAAGACGGTTTTGATGAGGATCTCACCGCTCTTAAACCCCACCCTTCTGTGATCGCGGTGCGGATTGGTACGATATGCATTGATGAAAGTAGCATGCGCAACAAGTTTTCTGGTAATGTTAGCATGCAGATCGCAGGATACTCCGATGGGAATATCCTTGCCTACCA
Source organism: Cesiribacter sp. (assembly GCA_030147305.1). Classification (GTDB taxonomy): domain Bacteria; phylum Bacteroidota; class Bacteroidia; order Cytophagales; family Cyclobacteriaceae; genus Cesiribacter. Next base: position 1,338 of record JASLAE010000509.1, on the reverse strand, counting down.
GCTCCCGAATTTCAGCGAGTAAATCACCTTCCGGATTATGAATACCTTCCACGCCCATAGCGCCATGAACAGAATAATATATTCCATCCAGTTTGTTATCCTTAAGCCTGCTAAGCACATGATCTTTAAAGTGCCTGAAAACATCCGCAGCAATTTTTCCCCCGGAATGGGACCAGGCAGAGATAATAGGCACCAGTTCTACTTTACCTTTCCCAAAACGTTTGATCGCTTTTCTAAAGCCTTCTATCTGAAGTTTGAATTTATCGCCTGCCTTATGTACATCATCATCATAATATAAAGCCACAGCTTCAAAATTTCTGAGCAGGGTCGGAACAGTAGAGAAGCTGTTAGTTTCCTGGTGAATTTCGATAAGTGCCAGCCTGTACATAAATTTTAATTAAGGCGTGCTAATCAGCTGAGGGAGGCATAATTAGCAGCCATGTTATCATTGTAATGAATAATATCAGCATGACTATAAATGCCTTATGCATTTATAAACCCAGGGCTGAAGAGCTACAGAAATGCCTATTGCTAATCATTGGCTACAGCTACAGCAAGATGTTGAGATCAAGACGATCGCTGTTCAACATTTAATGAATGACAAACATACTGCTCAAAGAGATTTTTAAATCTGCTTAGTACAAGCTGATGCCGGGGCAATAAAAAGTGAAAAGTCTATCCAGCGTACTTAAATACATCGCTGCGATCTGTTTATTATAGCTACAGTTGAAAAGAACTATTATAAAGTTAATAAAAAAGGCCTGAGATGCTATCGAAAACCTTCATTTCCACAATCCCTACGTGCTTTCATAGTTCAATACCTACACCCCAGGATTAGATCATAAAAGAAAAAATGATTCACAGCCGTTTTAACAAACTGTTTACAATATCCTCTTTAAGGATCTTATGTAAGCGCAATTCACCTAGTAGTCACATAAAAAAATTTGTTGGCAGCTAAATACTTTTGCGATTTACAATCTGATTTAAGCTGCGAATATTTTTTTCCAGAGATGCCGATCATTGATTCAAAGAAAAAATAAGCTTATCTTAACAATAAATAATTGTATTTGGGTTCTTGCATTGAACCTACGCCGGCGCTACTCAAAGTAGAGATTTTTGTATTGAATTTTGCTCAACTTGGCTTCACCCACTGCGGCTGGTGAAGATTTAAGAAACGCTTTATTATTTATACAACCAATTTATTTTTTTCCGGTGTTGTTATGAAAAATAATACTTTATCTCTCCCTTCCTTTCGGCTTGGGCTTCTGCTAGTTTGTCTGGTAGGCATCAACAGTGTAGCAGCTCCAGGCGCACATGCTCAGGTAAACGAAGCACCAG
>JASLAE010000450.1 GCA_030147305.1 Cesiribacter sp. | reverse complement strand
ATTGAGACGCAGAACACAGGAGGCTCCATTTATCATGAGACTAAAGCTAAATTACACCCTTCTGGCAACTACATTTATGGAGCAGATATCCTGAGCCCTTCCGATATTGAAAAGTATGATATAACCCAGGGTACTGCCGTTTATATGGATGATTCGCCCTACCATGGTGATTACAGCATGGGTGGTGATTTGTGGTTCTCTACAGACGGAAGCAGGGTTTTTACCCGTTCAGGCAATGTCTTCCGTGCTACAACCGATAATACAGACATGGTATATGCCGGAGCCCTGCAGGATTCAGATGGAGTGATTGCACTGGATCATTCTGCCACAGCAGGCAAGGTGTACGCCATCCTGAGAGATGCAAGCACCTATTACGATATACCGTCAGCAACAGTGGGTGTCTATGATGGTACCTATTACTCGCTGCAACATACCTTTGAACTTCCTAAATTTATCACTCCTGATGGAGAAGGCGGAGGAACACTTAATGATGCGCAGGGGTACTTTGGATTCTTTAACAAAGCAGGAACAGCCTATTACGCTGTTACCAGAAACAAAGACAATGATCAGGCATTTGCACTGGTTGCTGTGGATGTACAATAAAACAAGATGAACAATAAAAAGAGCCGGCAATTGAGCCGGCTCTTTTTATTTCTACCATGAAGTTGCTGCTAGGTCTATAGTCATTGCTTTCTGCTCCTTCACTTGTCCTGCCCTTAAAAGTATTTCCTAAAAAAAGTTTCACTTATGCGGGAATACACAACTGCAGGCAAAGCAAATACAAATTACCTCGTCTTATATGATTGGCTGACCTTTATAAACACGGGCTTCTTCCAGAGGAACCAGCTCACCCTGGAAGGTAGCTCTTCCACCCCAATTACCCAATACGGTTGCACTGGCATTTCCATTGCCGTGCACATTCAGGTTTAAGATTGAATGTCCCAGGACCGGATCGGAGAACTGAATATAAACAGCCACACCATTTTTTTCTTCCCTGATTTGGTAATCTCTGATGGTGCCATTGATGGTGATACCTCCTAAACCATTGTAGCCAACGCTAAAGTCATTAGCTGTCTGAACAACCACCTGGTTCCCTTCAATCTTCACAAAGTTGGTACTTGGGCTTACCCGCACCTGACGATTTCTACCCATAAGGGTTGTGGCTTCCAGCACATACGCGCGATCTTTCATCAGTGCCAGTACCAGCTCCTGATTCTTAATGCGCTCCTCTTCTTTCAGGCGCTTTTTCTCGGCTCTTTCAATCTTCCGCTGTTCCTTTCTGTCGGATTGAGCCCATCCTGTCTGAATGGTAAACAGAAGCACGAGTACAAGCAAAAGTATTTTATATATTTTCATATAATTTTATCGATTAACTACTTGATAATGAATCAATAAATGTGCCATTTCAATAAGATTTATATTACTGTGAAAATAAAGATTGGCGCATGTCAAACGTCACAAACTCATCTGATGCGGGACCCCTGCCTGAGGTTATACCCTATTTGTCCTTGCATTAAGCCTTTCTTTACCATCTCGCGAACTACAGCAAAATAGATGGGTATCCACTTCAAGGAATTTATAATCGCCTTTCAGACAGACAACAACCTGGGTCAATTAAACCTTTCCAAAACACCTGAATTTCTCTTTCTTCAAGCCCGCTGTTTCCCTATCTTTGTTATCCTGCCTTTTGCGCAGGAGGGTAGTTGCTCCATATTTCAAACCTGCAGGAACTACCGGCCTTTCAACCCCTGTTAGCTGCTTGCCATGTACCTAATATTCGATACCGAAACCACCGGCCTACCCAAGAATTACAATGCACCGATCACCGATCTGGACAACTGGCCCCGCCTGGTACAGCTGGCCTGGCAGCTGCACGGACCAAAAGGTGAGTTGCTCAATGCCGGAAACCATATTGTAAAGCCCGAAGGTTTTACCATCCCCTATAATTCCGAAAAGATTCACGGTATCAGCACCGACATGGCGCTGGAGCTGGGTAAGCCGCTAAAGGAAGTACTGCAGATCTTTGCTGCCGATGTAGCCAAAGCCAGCGTGCTGGTGGGCCACAACGTAGAGTTCGATATTAATGTGATGGGCGCGGAGTTTATCCGGGGTGCGGTGCCCAGCGAGCTCCTGGAAACCACCATTCTGGATACCAAAGAAGTATCGACCGACTATTGTGCCATTCCGGGTGGCAGGGGCGGTAAATTTAAATGGCCAACCCTGACGGAACTGCACACCAAGCTATTTGGTGAAGGCTTTGGCGATGCCCACGATGCGGCCTATGACGTGCATGCTACCACCCGCTGCTTCTTTGGCTTAATATCAGTGCAGGTAGTAAAGCCTTTTGACGATACTGCCGTTGCCGAAATCGTGTACCAGGCACCAGCGCTGGATGCTGCCAACTTTGCCAAGCGCAAGGATGAGGTAAAGGCTGGCGCCGCGCTGGTGGTCGACAAGGCTGCGGCCAAAAAGATCGACAGCCCTTTCACACACCTGCACGTACATACCCAGTATTCTATTCTGCAGGCTACGCCCAACATCAAAGGCCTGATTAAAAAGACCAAAGAGCTGGGCATGCAAGCAGTGGCCATGACTGATCATGGCAACATGTTCGGCGCTTTTATATTTGTTAAAGAAGCCCTGGCTGCCGAGCTGAAGCCTATTGTAGGCTGTGAGTTTTATGTGGCCGAAGAGCGTACCACCCTCAGGTTTACCAAAGACAATCCCGACAAGCGTTTCAGCCAGGTGCTGATTGCAAAAAACAAAGATGGTTACCATAACCTGGCTAAACTAAGCTCCCTTGCCTATATGGAGGGTTGCTATGGTCAGTATCCGCGCATCGACAAAGACCTGATCTGCCAGTATCGCCAGGGGGTGATTGCCACAACAGGCGGCCTGGATGGAGAAGTGCCCAGCCTGATCCTGAATATTGGGGAAGGGCCTGCCGAGGAAGCTTTCAAATGGTGGCACGAATGCTTTGGCGACGATTTTTATGTGCAGCTGCAGCGCCATGGCCTCGATGAAGAAAAGCGGGTGAACGAGGTGCTGCTCCATTTCTGCAGAAAGTATGGCGTCAAGTATTTCGCCGCCAACAACGTTTACTACCTCGATAAAAAAGATGCAGCCGCCCACGACGTACTCTTGTGCGTACGCGATGGGGATGTACAGTCTACGCCAATAGGGCGGGGCAGAGGCTTCCGTTTCGGTTTTCCCAACCAGGAATTTTACCTGAAGTCGGAGGACGAAATGAAGTCTCTTTTTGCTGACCTGCCGGAAGCTATTGAATGCACACAGGAACTTGTAGACAAAGTAGAAGCTTACAAGCTGCAGCGCGATGTACTGCTGCCCAAGTTCGATATCCCTGCAGAGTTTGTTGACCCCAAAGACGAAGAAGATGGCGGCAAGCGGGGAGAAAATGCTTACCTGCGGCACCTTACCTACGAAGGGGCCAAAAAACGTTACAAAGAAATAACCCCTGAAATTCAGGAGCGCCTGGATTTTGAGCTGGAGACCATTGCCAAGACCGGCTACCCGGGCTACTTCCTTATTGTGCAGGACTTTACCAACAAAGCCAAGGAAATGGGCGTGGCCGTTGGGCCGGGCCGGGGTTCTGCGGCAGGATCTGCGGTAGCATACTGTATCGGTATTACCAACGTAGACCCCATTGCCTACGACCTGCTGTTCGAGAGATTCCTGAACCCGGACCGGGTATCACTCCCCGATATTGATATAGACTTCGATGACGAAGGCCGTGGTGCCGTTATCGACTATGTTGTGAAAAAGTACGGGCAGAACCAGGTTTCGCAAATCATTACGTATGGCACTATGGCTGCCAAATCGGCCATCCGGGATTGTGCACGGGTGATGGAGCTGCCCCTGTCAGAATCGAACGAGCTGGCCAAGATGGTACCGGAGAAACCAGGCACTACACTGGCCAAAGCTTTCAAGGAAGTACCCGAGCTGCAGGCGATTCGGGATGGGCGGGGCCTCAAGGCAGAAGTGCTGAAACAGGCCGAGATTCTGGAGGGTTCGCTGCGCAATACAGGTATCCACGCCTGCGGCATCATCATTACCCCGGATGATATCACCAAATATATTCCCGTAGCTACCTCTAAAGATGCAGCCCTGGTAAACACCCAGTTCGATAACTCGGTGGTAGAAAGTGCCGGCATGCTGAAGATGGACTTCCTGGGGCTGAAAACCCTCACCATCATAAAAGATGCCATTGACCTGATTGATAAAAACCACGGCGTTCGTATAGATATTGACGAGATTCCGATAGACGACGAAAAAACCTACCAGCTATACCAGCGCGGCGACACCATTGGTACGTTCCAGTTTGAGTCGGAAGGTATGCGCATGTACCTCAAGGACCTGCAACCGACCAACATTGAAGA
>JASLAE010000382.1 GCA_030147305.1 Cesiribacter sp. | reverse complement strand
CTGCTAAAGCAGTGGTCTGCTAAAGCAGTGGTCTGCATATTATATAATTGAACGCCGTGCTGCCACCAGGGGTCAGCACGGCGGTTCAACCTTACAACATTCACTAACTACAAGAAAGCTTCCAGCTACCTGGTTCCGGGTTAACAATCTCAGTTGCAGCTAATCTTTGTTTATTCTCTGCGAATTGCCTCAACCGGATCAAGCCCTGCAGCCCGCATAGCCGGGTAGGTGCCGAATACGATGCCTAATACCAGCGCCAATACTGCAATCAGGATCATGGTACTGAGGGTAAAGGCAGCCTCGAATGGTGCTTGTGCAAAATGCTGAATGATGGGCACCGCCACCATCGTGCCCAACACGCCCAATCCTACCCCCAGCAAGCTGCCAAATCCGGCGACTGTCACAGATTCCGACAGGAACAACATCACGATATCGCGCTTTTTGGCACCGGTTGCCTTCCGGATGCCAATCTCTACAGTACGTTCGTTTACCGATATTAACAATACATTCATGATGCCAATGCCGCCAACAAGCACGGCAATACCACTAATAAGGCCCATGACGATCTTAAAAAGCAGAAAGCCTTTTTCCACCTGTTCCAGCCGGTATTCATTGGTTACTATTCTAAAGGCATCTTCTTCTGCGGACAGATTGCTCTTGACCCAGGCGGCTATATCCTGTTGAATTGCAGAAACATGTTCTACCTCTCTGGCCTCAAAAATGACAAAAGGTGGCTTGGCCTTAAAAGCTGCTTCGCCCATGAGGCTTATTGGTATAGCCGCCCGGGCCCTATCCCCTTCCTCACTTTCCACTACACCAACTACCCTGAGAGTTTTCCCCGCTAATTGTACCATTCGTCCCAATGCAGCGGCAGGATCTTGCTTACCGGTAATAAGGGTCGCCAGTTTATCATTCAGTAAAGTAACTTCCTTTTTCTGCGCTATATCCTGCTTATTGAACAACCGACCTGTTTTCAGGGTAATGTCGGGTGCTACTGCTGCGTTAACGCCTGTGACTACAATACCAATATTTTTTCCACTATCGGGCAGGTATAATTCCTGAGGTTGTTCCAGAAACAGATAACCCGTCGCAGGGTTGTCAAGAGAAGCCTCCAGGGCCTGCACTTTCTCAGCTGTGAAATAGGCAACTTCCTGCCTAGCTACCTGTACCCCGTCTAACCATTTATGCGTATTGGTTTGAATTGTAATGGCATGCAGGCTGGTAGTAGAGGAAATCTGCTCTTTGGCAAACTGCTCTATGCCATCGATGAAAGAAAGAATGGCTACCAGGGCTGCTACGCCTATTACGATGCCAAGTACTGATAAAACCGTGTGCAAAAAATTGGCCCTGATGTTCTGCAAGGCCAGCACAAAAGAAACGCCAATCATTTTAAGCATATAAAAGAATTTTAGAGCAGGAATGTACTCCTGAAATAACAACACAAGTCATGAACAACCAACAAGGTTTATATTAGCGGTTGCCGGTGTAGCTAAAAGGAGCCTTCTTTATTTTGTAATTTCGGCGGAAGCTGTATCTTTTCTATAATTCCGTTACCCAGCCTTTATAAATACCCTAACCTATACGTAAACGCATGCTTGCACCAGGTACAAATACTCTTTTACAGCTTATCTACCAGGCTCATAACCAATTTGAAGATCATAATTTTGTCTCTCTTCAGACCCAGGGTGCAGCAGTGCAGTCGGTGCAAAACCTCTGCCGCTGGCTGATTCGGCCTGCCACCAGGAACAGGTTGCCCTTAGCTCTGGAAAATGAATTCAGCCTTTTGAAAAATCACCGCTATGCTATCCTTACCCGCTGCGAAGAATTTATGCCAGAACATGACTTAAAGCAAAAAGAACAGCCATTGCTTACCTCTTTACAAAAATATGCTACCGCTAATTTCTTATAACCTATGGATAACCTGTTAACCGGCCCCTGGCCCTGGTACATTGCTGGCCCATTATTGGGACTTATTGTACCCATGCTTTTATTATTGGGCAATAAACAATTTGGAATTTCCTCTTCCCTCCGGGATGTATGCGCCATGAGTCTGCCTGGCAAAGCCAAATACTTTCAATACAACTGGCGGGAGAACTGGTGGAACCTGGTATTTGTGCTGGGCATCCTGCTGGGCGGTATAATATGTAACTTATGGCTTTACCAGGCAACGCAGGTAGCCATTTCAGAAGAAACTGTAATCGATCTTAGAAAACTCGGAATCACGGATTTTAGCGGACTGGCGCCTGCCGATATTTTTAGCTGGGAGGCCCTTTTTACGCCGCTGGGTTTCCTGGGCATGGTGGTGGGTGGTTTTGTCGTAGGTTTTGGCGTTCGCTACGCTGGTGGGTGCACCTCTGGCCATGGGATCATGGGGCTTTCTCAACTTAGCCTGGCATCGCTGGTTGCTCTTATTGGCTTTTTTGCTGGCGGTTTAATCATGACCCACCTGCTGTTTCCCCTAATCTTTTCAACCCCTGCACCATGAAATACCTAAAATTCTTATTCATTGGCATGTTCCTGGGCATTGTCCTTACCAAGGCTGAAGCTATCTCCTGGTTTCGCATACAGGAAATGTTTCGCTTTCAGTCCTTCCACATGTATGGCCTATTTGCCACGGCCATTCCCATTGGTATGCTGTCTGTATACCTGATCAGGCGCTTTAGGCTCAAAACCCTGCAGGGCGAAGATGTAGTCATCAAGCCCAAAACCTTTAACAGGGTAGGTAATTTTACCGGGGGCCTCCTCTTTGGCTTGGGCTGGGCACTTACCGGCGCCTGCCCGGGACCAATTTATGCGCTAATTGGCAATGGCATGTGGGTGTTTCTGGTCGTCTTTCTCAGTGCCCTGGCAGGTACCTATGTGTATGGATTGCTGCGGGATAAACTTCCACACTAAAAAGTAATCCCGAAGCTCACCTGCAGCCAATGCCGGAGGAGAATATTTGAGATTTAAACCACTCCCTGGCCAGGTAAGTATGGTGACAGTTTGGTAAATGTGCCAGGCCGTTTTCACGGCCTGGTTGCCTTAGGAGTGGGTATTCAATATTTAAAAGCTTCCAGCGGCATGGGTGTAGGTGGTATGTTCTTAACAGGCTTTACCGTCTTCAGGTAAGCAAAAATGGCACTTACATCACCATCGGTAAGTTTGGAGAACATAGGCCATGGCATTGGAGGTAATAATGTTCTGCCGTTTTCCAGTCCCTTATACCTACCTTTTCGCATAGCATTAGAAAACTGTTCTTCTGTCCAGTTACCAATTCCTGTAGCATCCGATGTGATGTTTGCCGCAAAGGAAGCACCCCATGGGCCAACAGCCGCCGTATTATGCGCATTAAAAAACACCCAGGGGCCCACCTGTGAGACATCCACATCTCCCAGAGGCATGTTAGCAGGGTGACCAGACAAAAGCCTTTCAGGGTCTGGCTCCGGCCCCTTTTCACCAACTACCTTTGGTGAGTGGCAATCGTGGCAGCCCATGATATTTACCAGATACTCACCCCTTAAAATCTCCTCTTCACTGGCCTTAGCTGTGGCTGCCTGTACTTTTTCTGTGGGCTCGGGTTTAGAACATGAGGTTTGTAGGGCCCCCGCGGCAATCAATACTGCCAGCTGAATGATCAAGTCTTTTTTCATGGCGCTAAAAGGTTTAAATGTCTGTAAGGATGTCTTGATTTGTTAATCCGGACTAAAAGTACGCTTACAGCCTATGAGCCATCGACAATAGAAGTGAGTGGTTAAGAAAAAGGAGTGAGTGGAATGAATATATGCGTGAATGCCTGAAGGAACTGGCAATAGCAAGACCAGTAAGAATATTCATCAATAATGAAAAACGGTGACCAGCTTAGGTTTATTCATCAGAAACATAAGACCGCTTGTAAATTTGAATATTTGATTATGCTTTGCGAATGCCTGGTAAAAGGTAAATGGAAAAATAAGTATATTCGAACTGAGAATAATGCTTCTGAAACATGGCAAAAATCAGAGTTCTTGCTGTTGAAGACGATGAACTGCACGCGGATAAGCTAAGGATGGTCATGGACCAGTTGGGGTATGAGCTCATTGATGTTGTAGACACACCCGATGAACTGCTGCGCCAGCTCAGAGCCACCCAGCCGGATGTGCTCCTGATGGATATTGACCTTGGAGCTGAAGAAACAGGCATAGACCTGGTAAAGAAGATCAATGAGCTTGCAGATATTCCGGTCATTTATGTCACCTCCTTTAAAGAGGAAGCTATTTTCAAAAAAGCCAAGGAAACATTACCGGACGCTTATCTTATAAAGCCTTATGCTCCTGAGCACCTGCAGGCAGCCATTGAGCTGGCTGTGTTTCGAAGCCAAAAAGAGGCACACCAAATCAGGAGAAAACCGATCCAGGCATCACCCTTAAAAGCAGTATTTGTAAAAGAGGGTACCAGCCTGGTGAAGCTACTGCTGCAGGATATCCTACTGATAGAAGCTTACGATAAATACTGCTATGTTTATACCCGCAACAAGAAGCATTTACTCAGTACGCAACTGAAGAGCCTGATGCAGCAATTACCCCAGGAGCTTTTTTTGCAGGTACACCGCTCCTACATCATCAACCTGGAGGCTGTAGACAAAATACTACCCCAGCAAAACTGTCTTGAAATAGCCGGAAAGCAGGTACCCGTGAGTAAGTCCTATAAGGCAAGCTTATTTTCGCACTTTACAACCATTTAGCTCTGCATACCAAGCTGCTGCACATGTTACTGAAAGAACCACAACTGAAACTTTTTCATGCGCATGACACCTCAATGTGGGCAAGCAGCTGTTCCCTGGATTTTAAAACTGAAGTTGCGAGACTTAGCGGTGCGCTCCCGGCACTAGATGGGATACACCTTAATCTCTTTATCCCAGAGCAGTACGCCCACACCCTGCTCAGTAACCTGGCTGAAAATAATAAGCTCAGCTTTTTATTTGCTTCAACCAGCACTTACGAATCGTACCAGGTAAAAGGCACTTTTCTGGGATATAGATCTTGTACTACTGAGGAAATGAGTTACCAGAAGAATTACATTGAAGGTTTTGCCCAGTGCATGAGGGGACTTGGCATAAAAGCAGGCCCCAGGTTTGCCCCTTACTACCGGGAGCCCAGTATTGCCATTCGCATGAAAGGAGAAGCCATTTTTGAGCAAACCCCCAAAACAGGTACAGGCACTAAAATCAGGTAATCAGAGCCCATGGCAACAGCAATCACCATTCCCCAGGAAATCAGAAGTTCACTAGATGGCGCTATTCCATTCACGGTTGGCACCTGTGATGCCGAAGGAACGCCCAACGTAACCTTTATGTCTCAGCTCTTTTATGTAAATGAGCACCAGGTGGCCATTTCTTACCAGTTCATGAATAAAACCTGGCGTAACCTGCTGGTGAATCCAGTCTTTACTGCTTTTGTAACCAATCCCGATGACCTTACCCTCTGGAGGCTCTCTTTAGAATTTACGGAAGAGAAACAGGATGGGTCAGTTTTTGAAGAGATGGAAATGCAACTCTTAGCACTGGCCACTCCGGAGCATATTCAATTTAGCCTACATTCGGCTTTGATCTGTAATCTTATCGCTTGCGACCTAATTTTTGATGGTAGAAATCCTGCATAGATATGGAGCAGCTGCAGACCCAAGACACTCTTCTTGAGGAGTTGAAACTGGAAAAACTGAAAAACGACATTTTCCGACGGCTTTCTGTTGAGTTAAGCAGGCTCTCCACGCTGAAGGATAAGCTGGCTAACATTCTGGAGATGCTGGATGAGAGTTTTCAGTTGAAGCACAGCATGCTGCTGCTACCCGACCCCGATCAGCAAACGCTACGGGTGTTTGCCAGCAGGGGGTTCGAAGAGCAGGGCCTGGGCACCCAGGTGAAAATGGGAGAAGGCATTATTGGCGTCGTGGCGCAGCGTAAACGCAAATTACGCATGAACAATATCTCGCGACGAAGGCTTTATCTGCAGGCAAGCGCGGGGTTTCCCGAAGCTGTAAAGGCTTATCCCCTACCTGGCCTTAAAAATGTAGAAAGCCAGGTAGCCATTCCGCTGCTATCTAATGACGAACTGGTAGCGGTGCTTTCCATAGAAAGCGAGGACATAACCTTTTTTAAACGGGAAGATGAAGAATTCCTGATGACACTCTCCCAATTGCTGGCAAGTGCAATTCAGAATGCCATTATATTAGAGCAACTGGAGCAAAAGGTTCAGGAACGAACAGCGGCACTGGAGGCAAAAAGGCAGGAGCTTGAGCACCTCAATGCCAGCAAGGACCGTCTTTTTTCCATCATCGGCCACGACCTGCGAAGCCCGGCTGCCTCCCTGCAAAATGCTACAGATCTTATTAGTTATTATCATAACAAGGGAGACCTACAGCAGCTCCATGAGCTGGGCTGTCGCATTTCTCGCGCTGCCTGGGGCATCAATTATATGCTGGACAATCTCCTGAACTGGTCCATTACCCAAACAGGCGATCTGCAGCTACAGCCAGAGCAACTTCCTGTAGCAACACTTTTTGATGAGGTGCTGGAAGTCTATCAGGAAATGGCTGCTTCCAAAAACATTACCATCCATACAAGTTGCCCAGATGGACTTATGCTCTATGCAGATAGAAATGCCACTCTCACGATTTTACGCAATATCTTAAGCAACGCTGTAAAGTTCACCTCTGCGGGTGGCACCATAAACTTACAGGCACAACTGCGAGATGATAAAACACACATTACCATCAGCGACAGTGGCATTGGCATGGATGCACAAAAATTACAGGATCTTTTTTCCCTGAAAGAAGGCAAAAGCTCCCGGGGAACAGCCAAAGAAAAAGGCATTGGCTTGGGCATGGTGTTAGTGCGCGAATTTTTACGGCTTACCAATAGCAGCCTCTACATCAGCAGCCTACCTCAAAAAGGCACCAACATCGAGCTACTCTTCCCTACCTGTTAAAGGGACTTATTCATTCACGCTGAAATTTTTTCCATCCACACCGTTTATCTGTCTACTCATGCCTTTTTAAAACAAGGGCATTAGGCCTGCTTTAGCTTTGCTTCATGTTAAACTCAAACACACAACAACATGAAGACATTAGTATTTGGTGGCACCGGCACAGTCGGTAGCCAGGTAGTGAAAGAACTATTAAAAAATAATCAGCAGGTAAGGGTACTTACCACCTCGCCCGAAAAAGCAGCAACCTTCTCCCAGGGCGTAGAAGCAGTTCTTGGTAACCTGAACGACCCCACCAGTCTCCCCGCTGCTTTTGAAGGCATTGACAGAGTTTATATGCTAAATGCGCATAGCCTCACAGAAGTGAAACAGGCCCAGAATGCCATTGCTGCAGCCAAACAAGCAAAGGTTAGCAAAATCGTATACCAGAGCATCCATCGTGCACATGAATTCCAGGAAATTCCGCATGTAGCCGTAAAAGTTGTGATTGAAAAAGCAATACAGGCTTCAGGCTTGCCCTATACCTTTGTTTGTCCGAATAACTTTTATCAAAACGACTTCTGGTTCAAAGAGTCCATCCTGCAGTACGGTGTATACCCACAGCCGATCGGCACTATTGGGCTGAGCCGGGTTGATGTGCGCGACATTGCAGAAGTAGCCGTAAAGGCCCTGTTTTCCACTCAACTGGATGGTGCCTCCATACCATTAGCTGGTCCGGATGTTTTGAATGGTGCAGAAACGGCCCGGATTCTGGGCGAACAGTTGGGCATGGATGTGCGCTATGCCGGCAACGATTTAGTGTCCTGGGCTGAACAAACCAAATTGTTTGTGCCCGAGTGGATCGTAGATGACTGGACTATTATGTACCGCCTTTTTCAGGAAAAGGGGCTTGCTGCTTCGGATGAAGAGCTGGCAACCTTAAGCAGGGTGCTGGGCAGAGCCCCCCGGAGCTACGCAGCATTCCTGGAAGATCACAAAACCTTTTTTCAGCCAGTTCCTGCCCTCATATAACCCGCTACCAGCTACGTCTGGTACCACCGGGCACCCATAATAATACTGAGGCAGATGCTGCAAGAAGTACTAGACGCCTGTCTTAGCATTCCATATGTGTATCTGCTCTTTTCAAGACTAGATGATCAAAAGCATCCATCATTTATCAATCATCAATTCACACAGTAAAATCATGAAAACACTACCTTATTTCAAAACTTTCAACAACATTCTACTGGCCGGCATGCTCCTACTGTTAGCAGCCAGCTGTGAAGACAAAGAATATGCAAGCCCTTCGCTACAAGATGAACATGCAGTGTACAACCCCTCTACCCAAACTACTACCTTCTATGGCCCTGCTGTGCCTGTTGGTGGTGGTGTGGTACGTGTACGAACAGAAGTGAATAAAAGTGGAGAGCCGCTAACCCTGGGTGTAGTGCTTTCAGAAAAAGCCGTAACCAATCTGGCCCATGAGATGAGTTCTTACACACTGCAGTTACCAAAGCAGGCTGGTCTTACATCATTTGACCATGTTTCACTGGATTGGAACCCTCACGGTCACGAACCGGAAAATATCTACACGCACCCGCACTTCGATCTGCATTTTTACACGATATCAGAAGAAGAAAGGGCAACGATAGGATTTAATGACCCCCTGGCCGAACTGCTGCCAGCGCCACAGTACCTACCAGCATCCTATATTCCACTCCCTGGTTCCATTCCAAATATGGGCAAGCACTGGGTAGACCCTGCTTCGCCAGAGCTGCACGGCGACTCCTTTACCCAAACCATGATCTGGGGTTCATACAACACAAAAGTCGCTTTCCTGGAGCCTATGATCACAATGGACTATCTATTATCCAAACCAAATAAAAGCTTTCCATTACAACAGCCTTCTTCCTATCAGCAATCCGGGAAATATTTTCCAAACAGCTACAGCATAGGCTATGACGAAAAGAGAAAAGAATACACCATTGACTTAGTGGGACTGACCCAGCGATAATCACAGGTTATCCAGGACTTTAACAATCCCTCAAAAATTATTGAAACAACAAAATCAAATTTATATGGCCAGGACAAATCAAATAATTGAAAACCCGATAATCGGGGATAAATGTAAATTCCTGCTTACGGCTGAAGAATCTAAAGGTCAGTTATTGAAAATTGAATTATCGACGAAAGTTGGAGCCAGTGGACCTCCTGAACATTATCATCCCCTGCAGCACGAAAGTTTTGAAGTAGTAAAAGGGAAACTGGGAATAATGGAAAATGGAAAAGAGTTTTTTCTTACGCCTGGTCAATCCTACACCATCTCCCCTAATGTGTTACACAAATGGTGGAATGCAGGGGAGGAGGAATTATTGGTCAATGTTGAACTGAAGCCAGCCTTAAAAACAGAATTTTTTCTTGAGACCATGTATGCATTGGCCCATCA
>JASLAE010000373.1 GCA_030147305.1 Cesiribacter sp. | reverse complement strand
CGTAAATACAGATTCCTGGGAGGCTTATTTTCGAACCAATGCATCTGGTAGTGTGGCCTGGTATACTTCCAGGCAGGATAAGGATAATGCAGACCTTTATTTTATAAAGCTTTTTGAAGAAAACCCTGTGGTGGTTGTCTCGGGTCGTGTCCTGAATAAGCAGGACAATTCCCCCATCAATAACCTGACCGGGCTGAGGCTTTTTGCCAACGATTCTGTACAAAGCAATTTGGTAATTAAGGACGATGGTACTTATTCGGTAAGCTTGCCCCTGGGCCAGACCTATCGCTTACGGCCTCAACTGGCGCAATATTTTTCCGAAACAACAACTGTGGCAGCAGATAGTATAGCAGAATATACAGAGACTACCGCAGACCTGTACCTAACGCCCTGGAATGTGGTTGAGGTAAGGGGCAAGATGATGGAAAGGGGCAGCCTTTCTGCTTTACCGGCATCTTCCAATCCAACATTGCTGGTAGATGGTGCCGCTCCGGACTCTGTAATAGTGAATGCCACTACAGGTGAATATACCCTGTGGCTGCCGTATGGTAAGAACTATAAGTTACAGGTAGAGGCCAGCGGGTATAAGTCTTTCGGGCAAAACCTGCAACTCGATAAAATAAAAGCCTATCAGGTTATCAACAAAGACCTGTTTGTAGATCAGGTGCCGATTGCGACTATTCAGGGGCGCCTGCTGGATCGTAAAACCGGGCAAAAGTTTCCTGCTGCTATTCCTGTTGAGGTAATGCTGAATGATACTTTAAGGCTTGCCCTGGCAGATACGCTGGGTACCTATGAAGTTAAGCTGCCGCTGGGCAGTACCTATGTGTTGAGTGCAAAAGCAGAAGGGTACTATCCCATGACAGAGGCAGTGGATCTGAGGCAGGAAGAGCGTTCTGTGAAGGTGATCAAAGATCTTTACCTGGCACCCCTGGAGGTAGGGCAGTCTATCCGGCTCAACAATGTATTCTTTGAAACAGGCAAGTCTGAACTTAAGCCTGAATCATTTGCAGAGCTGGATCGGGTGGTTGCTTTCCTGAAAGAAAACAGCAACATGAAAATTGAGATTGCCGGCCATACCGATAATAAAGGAGCCGTGGCACTTAACAAGAAGCTTTCTGCGGCACGTGCGCAGGCGGTAGCCAGGTACATCGTCAGCCAAGGCATAGAAAATGACAGACTCACCTCCCGGGGCTATGGAAGCGACAAGCCAGAGAGTGATAATAAAACAGAAGAAGGCCGAAGCCGCAACCGCAGGGTTGAATTCACCATCCTGGAGATTAAAGGTTAGAGAAACCCAACAGTTCATGAAAAGCAGAAGCGCAGCCTAAATGGCTGCGCTTTTTTTAATCCAAAATGTGTATCTTTTGCTATGGCTGAATTTAAACTGCAGATACCAAAGCCCTGTACCGAGAGATGGGAGAAAATGAATGCGACCAAAAGTGGTGCCTACTGTAACAGTTGCCAAAAAGAGGTGATAGATTTTACCCGCATGACGGAGCAGGAGGTGAAAGATTTCTTTCTTCAGGCAAACGGAGCAGTATGTGGTCGTTTTCAGAAAAGACAACTTGAGCATTCCTACAAGCTAACGGAATATAAAACCAGCACCTGGGAAAAATGGATAATGGCCACGATTATTGGTTTAGGCTTGCCTGGTATAGCAGTTGCGCAGCTTAGGCCCCCGGCAAAGCCAGACACAGTTCAATCAGAACCTGTTCGTGAAGATTTGCCTACAAGGCAAACGCTTTCTAAGCCGGATAGTAATGGGCACTTGCCATTACCTGTATATTATGGACCCGTGGTTGATAAATCAACAGGGGAGCCGTTGCCAGGAACAGCTGTGCGTATGCTAAATAGTAGCTTTTATACAGTTACAGACATGGATGGCCACTTTCAAGTAAAGCAGGATTCTATTGTGGGAGACGCATCAGCTGTGTATGAAATTAGCTTTGTTGGGTTTAAAACCCTGACCTTTACGCTGGCTGAACTTCAGAAAAAGCCGGTTATTGCCTTAGAACCTGATATAATAGTTTTAGGGGAAATGATTGTGGCTGGAGGCGTACATGTTTCACGCTGGTGGTCGCCTCGCCGCTTGTGGTGGCGGATCAAAAATATCTTTTAAAAAAGAAGCGCAGCCTGTAAGGGCTGCGCTTTTGCTGTTATCTGCTACAGGGCAAAATTACTTGGCATAAGCAACAGAGCGCATTTCACGAATAACCGTTACCTTGATCTGGCCGGGGTATTGCATGTCCTGTTCAATTTTTTGAGAGATCTCAAACGACAGGTTGTTGGCTTTTTCATCTGTTACATTGTCTGCATCTACCATGACCCGAAGCTCGCGGCCGGCCTGTATGGCATAGCATTTTTGCACACCATCGAAGTTAAGGGCCAGGGTTTCGAGATCGCGTAAGCGCTGTATATAGCTCTCCATTACCTCGCGGCGGGCACCTGGTCGTGAGCCACTGATAGCGTCGCAGGCCTGCACAATCGGGGAAAGCATAGAGGTCATTTCAATCTCATCGTGGTGGGCACCAATAGCGTTGCACACTTCTGGGTTTTCCTTGTATTTCTCAGCCAGCTGCATGCCCAAGATTGCGTGTGGCAGCTCCGGCTCTTCCGGCCAAACCTTACCAATATCGTGGAGCAGGCCAGCCCGTTTGGCAAGTTTGGCATTTACGCCCATTTCAGCGGCCATGGTGGCGCACATTTTAGCAACCTCACGGCTGTGTTGCAGCAGGTTCTGGCCATAGCTGGAGCGAAAACGCATGCGGCCTACCATCTTAATCAGCTCGGGATGCAAACCATGCACACCCAAATCGATTGCGGTACGCTCGCCAATCTCTACTATCTCATCTTCTATGTTTTTGGTGGTTTTGGCAACCACTTCTTCAATGCGGGCAGGGTGAATACGGCCATCCTGCACCAGGCGGTGCAGCGAAAGGCGGGCAATTTCACGTCTTACAGGATCGAAGCCACTGATAATGATGGCCTCAGGGGTGTCATCTACAATAATTTCAACACCGGTTGCAGCTTCCAGCGCCCGGATGTTACGACCCTCACGACCAATGATCTTGCCCTTGATGTCGTCGCTTTCGATGTTGAAGACGCTTACGCAGTTTTCGATAGCATGCTCGGTAGCCGTGCGCTGAATGGTTTCCAGCACCACCTTTTTCGCTTCCTTGGTAGCAGTAAGCTTAGCTTCTTCCAGAATGTCCTTTATGCTGGCAGAAGCTTTGCTGCGGGCTTCTTCTTCCAGGGTGCTGATCAGCTGGTTACGGGCATCTTCGGCTGTGAGGTTAGCAACTTTCTCAAGAATAGAAATTTGTTGCTCCTTAAGTTTCTCTGCTTCTTCACGGCGGCGCCTGGCCAGTTCTGTTTGCTCGTCCAGATCGACTTTTAGCTTCTCAAGCTCAGTTTCGCGGCGGCTTACTTTCTCCTGCTGCTGCTTAATTTGCTGCTCGCGCTGCTTTAGTTTTACTTCGTTCTGGGTAAGGATATTTTTTTTCTTGGTTACCTCTTTTTCAAACTCAGTCTTTAGGTTCAGGTACTTTTCTTTAGACTGTAGCATCCGTTCTTTCATGATGCTTTCGCTCTTGGTCTCAGCTTCTTTAACGATCAGTGCTGCTTTTTCACGGGCTTCACTTTCCTGTTGCTGATAGATGCGCTGCAAGAGCATGCGCCCAATAAAAACACCTGCTGCCAGCGAAACGATCGCTGTTACCAGGATGTATATGTAGGAGGATTCCATTGTGGTTGTTGTTAAAATATATATGGTTTATAATTTTAACAGCCCCGGATGCGGAATCTGGAGTATAGCAATTTCTAAGCGCGCTTATAGAAGAGGCTTTTCGATGAAGGTGTAAAATTAGGTGGCTACAATACCTGGCTGAGCAGGTTGTTGAGATGGTCTATCTTATTGCTAATGGTTTCGTCGTTAGAACCTGTAGTAGATTCTGTTTCAAAACGCTCCACAATACAATCAAATGCAACCATAGCAAGTAAATCCTGCTTATCATGAAGGCCAAAACGAGCAGAATATGCCCGCATCTTTTCATTGATGAGCTTACCCGCCTTGCGTACCTTTTCTTCTTCGGCGGCACTTACCTTCATTGGGTATTCGCGGTCGCCTATTTTTATCCTTATCGAAAGTTCTCCCATAATATTAATCTAGAACTATTCGCTCAAGTGTGAGATGCACAGATCTATTTTTTTGATGTACTCGCTTAGTTTTTGCTTTAACTCAGCAGATTCGTCATCCTCGACTGTTACTGAACTAGCAATTTTATTTATCGTTACTTTATTTTTGAATCCATCTATTTGTTCTTCTTTGGATTTCAGGAGTTTTTTCATCTCCCCATTTTCATCCCGGAGCCTGACCGCTTCCTGCTGCAGCGTTTGGTGCTCGTTCAGCAGTAGCCTGAGCTTGCGCTCCAGGGTGGCTAATTTTTTCTCCAATGTCTCCCGCTCCATGCGTTATTATTTCCTGATATAAGCACCAAGTTCTTTTTCAAAAGCAGCCATAAGTCGCTGCATTGTTTTATCAATTACCTTATCTGTTAAGGTTTTATCTACATCCTGTAAAATAAAGCTCAAGGCATAAGCCTTTTTGCCTGCTTCGATCTTATCACCTTCGTAAACATCAAACACCCCTATGCGCTGAATAAGGCTGTTTTCGGTTCGGTTCGTTACTTCCTGAATCTGGGCAAAGGTAATGGCCTTGTCCAGGACCAGAGAGAGGTCTCGCCTTACTTCCGGAAAGCGCGACACCGGTGTATAAACTGTTTCCTGCAGGCCTGCCAGTTGCAGCAACAGTGCCCAGTCTACTTCGGCCCAAAAAACCTCCTGTTTAACCCCGGCCAGTGCAGCCAAAGCTGGCTTAACTTTGCCCAGACGAACCAGAGGCATTTTATCTAAAGATCTGCCAATTTTCCTACCATTATACACAATTTCCAAGCCGTAGGCAAATTCTCGGTCGTGAATAACTTGTGGATAAACTTCATTAATTCCAAACCTGTTGAGTAACAGCTCAATAGCCAGTCTAATGTTGTGGTAGGCCACCGGGCGCGGTTGTTGCAGATAATGTTCTCCTTCGGCCAGGCCAGTTATCCACATACCCACATACTTCCGTTCTCCATATCCCTGTTCACTTTTATGGTAAGTCTTGCCAAACTCAAAAAGTTTAAGATCACGCTGGCGATGGTTAATATTATGGGCGATCACCTCTAAGCCACTGAACAGCAGTGTCTGGCGCATGACACCCAGCTCTTCACTCAGCTTGTTCAGGATCTCAACATTGGATTCTGCCTGTAAGAAGCTGCTTTTCTGCACATATTCCGGGCTGGTCAGGGAGTTGGTCATGATCTCCAGGTAACCATTTGCCGCCAGTAGGGCAGAAGCTTCCTGCCTCAGTATGTTTTCATCGGTCTTGGGGAATTCAGCCATGTAGCTGCTGCTCAGGCCAGCGGGCATGGGAATATTGTCCAGACCGTAAATGCGGATTACTTCTTCTACAATATCGCTTGGCCGCTGTACATCTACCCGGTAGGGGGGTACCATAGCGGTAAAGCCTGTTTCGCTTTCGTTAGTGAGCTGAATGTCAAGATTGCTCAGTATTTTACGGACTTCCTCTGCAGGAATCCTGTGGCCTATCAGTTCATAGAGCTTTTCCCAGCGGACTGACACCATAAAATCTGCTACCGGTTGGGGGTAAAGATCCACCACCTCTGAGCTGATCTCGCCCCCTGCCACTTCTTTTATCAGCATGGCAGCACGTTTAAGGGCATAAAGCGTTATGTTGGGATCAGTGCCGCGCTCAAAACGAAAGGAAGCATCGGTTTTTAAAGCATGGTGCTGTGCTGTACGGCGAATCCAGTCCGGAGAAAAATAGGCACTTTCCAGAAAGACTGTTTGCGACTGTTCCGTGATGCCGCTTTCCATACCGCCAAACACGCCGGCAATACACATTCCACCTTCGGCATCACAAATCATCAGGTCCTGCTCCTGTAGCTTGCGATCCTTTTCGTCCAGCGTACGGAATACAGTGCCTGCGGGCAGGGTACGTACTACTACTTTATTGCCACGGATCTTGTCTGCATCAAAGGCATGCAGCGGCTGGCCCAGCTCGTGCAGCACAAAGTTGGTAACGTCTACTATATTATTAATGGGCGTGAGGCCAATGCACTGCAGCCGCGCTTTAAGCCATTCGGGAGACTCCTGCACCAGTACGCCACTGATGGTAACACCAGTATAGCGGGGGCAGGCTACCTGATGCTGCACTTCTACGCCAATCCTGCGATTCTGATTGTCTATGGCAAAGCCGGTTACATCCGGCCACTGCAAGGGTCTGTCCAGCAATGCTTTCAGGTCACGGGCAACACCAATGTGCGAGGCTGCGTCAGGGCGGTTAGGCGTTAGCCCTATTTCAAAAACATAATCGTCTTGGAGGTTGAAATATTCTGCTGCAGGGGTGCCGTTGGGCAAGTGGGTATCCAGTACCATAATGCCGGCATGGGAGGTGCCAAGGCCAATTTCATCTTCGGCGCAAATCATGCCTTCCGAAGCTTCACCCCTGATCTTGGCTTTCTTGATCTGAAACGGTTCTCCTTCGGTAGGGTAGAGGGTAGCGCCAACAGTGGCGACTACAACTTTCTGACCGGCTGCCACATTTGCAGCGCCACACACAATGGGCACAATAGCACCGCCGCCAATGTCAACGGTGGTCAGGCTAAGGCGGTCGGCATTGGGGTGTTGCTGCCTGGTGAGTACTTCGCCAATGACGATTCCCTGCAATCCTCCGGGCAGGCCTTCCTGTTTCTCAACACTCTCTACTTCCAGTCCGGAGGAGGTAAGCAGTTTGGCAATCTCTTCCGGCGATTCATTTATATGGATGTACTGGCTGAGCCAGTTATAAGAAATTTTCATGTGCAGCAGTTATCGCGCGCTCATGACGCGTTGTAATTTGGCAAAATTAACCTTTTTAAGGGCACTACCGAAGCAGCAATGCTATTTTTCATAGGTTTTTTCGCCAGCTTCTATGGCTACGGGCAGCAGGTTTTCCTGTGGGGGCAGGGGGCAGGTATAGCGCTCGTTGTAAGCACAGTAGGGATTATAAGCCTGATTGAAATCAACAATTATTTTATTGCCCTCCGGCTCCGGCACTTCGAGGTAGCGGCCAGCACCATAGGTTTCGCGGGCACTCGTTTCGTCGGCAAAGGGAATAAACAGGTGATCGGTCTCGCCGGTGGTTGGTTGCAGGATCAGGAGCTTCAGCTGCTGGTTCTGAAGCTGGAAGTGTGCCCAGCCCCAGCGCCTGTAGTTTTCACTGCTGCCGGTGCTGGTTTGTATCTGCATGTATTCTGCCTGCGGTAGTTGTTCAAGCCGGGCAATAATCCGCATCTCTGGCTTAACAGGGTAGTAGGTCAGGCCAGTAAACTTATTTCTCTGGTCTGGCGGAAGGGGTGAGTCTTCATCTGATTGAAAGCTTGCATTTTTTTCCTGGCGCTCCTGCTCTACCTCTTGAGCGTAGGTTACGGGGTCCTTTCCTGTGTTACTGCTTTGCAGCAGGGTATATACAAAAATGGCAATTAGTCCGCTAATGACCAGAAAGCCAATAATACGTTTGCTCATGGCTGCAAAGGTAGGCGATTTCTCTCAAATTAAGGCTCGAATAAGCTACTAAGCCATAGTATAGCGCCCGCAGCTTTGTAAATAAGCTGATATTATTACATCCAATTGTAGCAAATACTAAAAGTGCGTATTGTTGGGAGTTTGTTTCCTGATCACCAGGAAAAAGCTCTCCAAAATCCTTAACCAAAATAACAATGACTACAACGACGCTCTATCGCCAACTGCGCTTTCATGGCCAGGGTAGTAAACTTTTCAGCATCTATCTGGTGAACATGCTCCTGACCCTGGTGACCCTGGGGTTCTATTATCCCTGGGCTAAAGTAGCCATCATGAAATACATGTATGAAGCAACAGAGCTGGAGTGCAGCCGCTTTGCCTTTCATGGCACCGGTAAAGAAATCTTTATGGGCTTTCTTAAGGCACTGGCCATCTTTGGAAGTATGTACGGTCTGCTGCTGGTAGCCATGTTTTATGGAGAACCTGTGCTTGTAAATATTATGTTTCTGGTCTTCTATGCTGTCATGATGGTGCTGATCCCCATTGCTATCCATGGCTCTATGAAGTACCGGATGTCCCGCACCTCCTGGCGGGGTATTCATTTTGGCTACCGGGGCGACCGGAATGAACTGCTCAAGAAATTCATAGGCGATGCCTTACTCACTGTCATCACTTTCGGTATTTATGGATTCTGGATGAGCATGAACATCAGGAAATACGTGCTTGGCAACGTCCGTTTTGGTAATGTAGAATTCAGGTACAGCGGCCAGGGCAGCGATTACTTTGCACTTCATCTAAAAGGATACTTTCTCAGCCTTATTACCATGGGTATATATAGCTTTTGGTATGCCAGAGATTTATTTAACTACTGGATCAATAACATTCACCTGATCCAAAACGGACGCCATGCCCGTTTGCGGTCTGAGGCTACCGGAGGAGACTATTTTATGCTTATCGTTCCTAATATCCTGCTGATCATTTTCACGTTAGGATTGGGCACTCCCTGGGCCATGATTCGCACCATGAATTTTGTGTTTGACATTGTATTCATAGATGGCGAATTGGATACTGACCGTATTGAGCAAACTGAAGGCGCCTACAGAGATGCTACGGGTGTTGAAGTTGCCGATATGTTGGATCTAGATCTGGTTTGATGCACATTATTTACAAGGCAATTTACTATAACGGAAGATCGTCCCGTGGCTACGACGCCCTGTTGTCGTTGCAGGACGGTTTTCTTGTTATTTCCTACCTTAACGAAGGCGAGGAACCTGTTTTCCGGCAGTGGCTGCAAAAAGATATCCGCTCACTAACGGCAACAGGCCATATCTGTACTTTTCAATATGGGGCATTCCCTTACGAATCTATTGTCACCGGCGATGCAGCCCTTTTGAAGTTGCTGCGGCAAAATACAGGTAGACTGGATCGGCAATACAAACGGCTGTTGAATGATGACTGGAAGATTAAGACGGGTCTGACAGCACTATTTCTGGGTTTGGTTGCCCTATTCTACTTTTTCATCATTCCGGGTACTGCGGCTTTTCTGGCAGGTCAGCTGCCCCAACAGCTGGAACTGCAGCTGGGAGAACAGCTCTATAAAACAGTGATGCACGATTACGAAAAAGATGAGGAGCTGAGCAGGCTGGCCAATAACTTTGCTGCGCAGCTAAAATTTAAAACAGATTACCCTATAGAAATCAGTGTGGTGCGGCAGGATGAGCTCAATGCCTTTGCCATGCCAGGCGGGCACATTGTTGTTTATGATGGGCTACTGTACCAGCTGGAAAGTGCTGAAGCTTTTGCAGCCTTATTGGGACACGAGGTAGCACACGTAAAGCATCGACATTCTTTAAAATCTATTAGCCGCAGCCTCTCCAGTTATCTGTTTGTTTCTTTTATCCTAAGTGACTTGAATGGAATTACCAGTGTGCTGGTGGAAAATGCACATATGCTGAGCCGGCTAAGCTATTCCAGAGAACTGGAGCAGGCTGCTGATCAGGAGGCACTGGACCTGCTTGCGCTGAACAAACTGGATCAGCAGGGGCTGGTGCAACTAATGGAAACGCTGGAGGAACAGGAACAATTGGTGCCACCAACATTACTAAGTTCACATCCTCTCACTGCTGATCGAATTACCTATGCAAAGCAGCAGATGCAGACAGGAGAAAAAAAATCACCCAATAATGCTTTGAACAAAATTTGGAAGCAGCTAAAAGAGGTTCAACAATAGATTTTTTCGGAAACTCTTGAAGGATAGGGATCTAAGAACCTATCCAATAATTTACTTACCCAAATGTACCTGCTGCCTTGGGATCAGGAGTAGTTCTTTTTGCCTGTCGTCAATGT
>JASLAE010000320.1 GCA_030147305.1 Cesiribacter sp. | reverse complement strand
AAAACAAAGATCAAATCCGGTCGGCTGGAGGACCTGGTTGCTGCCAATGATGGCCTTATCATGGGCACAGGCCTGGCTAAAAAGCTGGGTATAGGCCTGGGGGATCGGGTGGTGGTAACAACACCAGCGGGACAGGTAATTCCGCTGAAAGTAGTGGCTACTTTTCAGATGGGCATTGGTACCATCGACAACAGCAAGAGTTACGCCAACATCAGCACCGTGCAAAAGATCCTGGGGGTAGATCAGCGCTATATCACCGATGTCAACATTAAACTCTATGACTTTAAACAGGCAAAAAGCCTGGCCCCAGAATTAAAGGAGCTGAGCGGTTACAAGGCCGAAGATTGGGAAACTGCTAATGCTACCATGTTACTGGGTGTAGTGATTCGCAATATCCTCACCTATTCGGTATCAATTACACTGCTGGTGGTGGCTGGCTTTGGCATCTACAATATCCTGAACATGACCATCATGAATAAGATGAAAGACATCGCCATTTTAAAAGCTACAGGTTTTGGCGGGCGCGATGTAAAACAGATTTTCATGATACAGTCTCTGGTCATAGGACTGATCGGTAGTTTGCTGGGGCTCCTGATTGGTTATGGCTTATCCCTTTTAATTGAACAGGTACCCTTTGATGGTGGGGATATGATTGCCATGGATCACCTGCCTGTTAACTTCGATCCGCAATTTTATATGATCGGCATTGTGTTCGGGGTAATCACCACGGCAGTTGCCGGCTATTTGCCCTCCCACATGGCTGCGGGCGTCGATCCCATTGATATTATCAGAGGTCAGTAAGCGAAAAAAGCAATGAAAACAACAGTATTAGAAACCCGCAGGCTCAATAAATATTTCTATGAGCCCCAGAAGTTCCAGGTGCTGAAAAACATTAACCTGCAGGTGCAGGCAGGAGAGTTTGTTGCGCTGGTTGGCAAATCGGGCTGTGGTAAATCAACGCTGATGTATGTGCTCTCCACTATGGACACCGGTTATGAGGGAGAGCTGTACATCAAGGGGCAAAAGTTAACCGGACAAAAGCAAAATCAGCTGGCGCGCTTTCGCAATGAGCACATTGGCTTTGTCTTTCAATTTCACTACCTGCTGCCGGAGTTTACGGTGCTGCAGAACGTGATGCTGCCTGCCCAAAAACTTGGTCGGTATTCGAACAGGGAAATAGAGACGCGTGCCTATACAAAACTGGAGCTCCTGGGCATGCAGGATCATGCGTTAAAGCCTTCCAGCAAACTCTCCGGGGGGCAGCAGCAGCGGGTAGCCATTGCCCGGGCACTTATCAACGATCCCACCATCATCATGGGCGATGAGCCCACCGGTAACCTGGACAGTTATAATACAGGCGTGGTGCTGGAGATCTTCCAGGAGCTTAGAACAAGCCTGGGGCAAACGATCATAGCTGTTACGCATGATGATGCCTTTGCGCACCGCTCAGACCGTATTGTGGAAATGGTAGACGGATGTATTGTAGGATCAAATACTTTGGTATCTTGAATACTTTAACCCTTATATCTTTGAGGCAGAAGAAACGCTTGCTGTTTACCTACAGCATTGTGCTGGCTATAGCCATAACCGGGTTCGTGATACGCTTTTTTGTTCTCCCGGAACTGGGACTGGGCTTTCATGTAGGAATGGCCCTTTTTTCACTGCTGTTAATCACCTTTATATGGGAATCGTTTTATGGGATTGACCGGCTGCTGAACCGTTATTTGCCCTATGAGCGCTCCATCCCGCTGCGCTTTACCGTACAGCTGCTCCTGGGGATTTGCGTAGCGCTCTTTGTCCGTTATCTGCTGTATCTGTTTGGCGAACGTTATCTGCCTTTTACAGTAGATGGTTTTTTCCGCTTATCCACCTATGCGCTTTATGCATTCATGGCGCTTATCCTTAACCTGGGATTTTTCACCCATTATTTTATTGGCCGCTGGAAAGACTCGGTGCGGCAGGCCGAGCGGTTGGAGCGCGAAAAGACCCAGGTACAGTTTGATAACCTGAAAAACCAGCTCAACCCACATTTTCTCTTCAATGCGCTTAGCTCGCTCAACAGCCTGATTTTCGAAGATCAGGCGCTGGCATCACAATTCCTGCAACAACTATCTAAAGTTTACCGCTACCTGCTACAGCATCAGGCCACCGGGCAGGTGAGTCTGGCTACCGAGCTGGAGTTTATTGGCAATTATACCCAGCTGTTACAAACCCGCTTTGGAGATGGCTTGCGGTTTGAATTCAACATCAGCAAAGAAGACCTGGAGAAAAATGTGGTGCCGGTAAGCCTGCAAATCCTGATCGAAAATGCTATCAAGCACAACGTTCTGAACATGGCCAATCCGCTGACAATCGTTATTAAAACCGGAGATGGGAATCTCTGTGTCAGCAACAACCTGCAGCCTAAGACTATTGTGGATGCTTCTAACCAGCAGGGGCTGCAAAACCTGCGCTCGCTCTATGGATTTCTAACCGAGAAAACCATGAAAATAGAGAAGACCCAAACTCAATTTACGGTAAAACTTCCGCTGCTATGAACATATTGCTCATCGAAGACGAACCATTGGTGGCCCGCAGCCTGCAAAAAATGGTAATGGAGCTGGAGCCTGATGCAAAGGTAGTAGCCGTGCTGGACAGTGTAGAAGCTTCCGTTGACTGGTTCCGGCAGCATCCGCAACCCAACCTGGTGCTCTCCGACATTCAGCTCTCAGACGGCATCAGCTTTGACATTTTTAACCAGGTAACGGTTGAGGCACCCATTATTTTTACCACTGCCTACGATGAGTATGCCCTAAAGGCCTTTAAGGTAAACAGCCTGGATTATTTACTGAAGCCCATCGATAAACTGGAGCTGCAGAAAGCCCTGCAGAAGTACAAGAAGCTCGAAAACACCAGCCTCCTGGGTGAGCAGTTAAAGCAGCTGCTGGGCCAAAAAGGGGGTAAAAAATACAAAGAACGTTTTTTAGTTACCCAACGAAATGCCCTGGTACCCATAGAAGTCCAGGAGATAGCCTGCTTTCATAAAGAAGAGCTTATTTACCTGCATACCTTTAGTGGCGAGCGGCACATCACAGAGTATGCCAGCCTGGACGAGCTGCAGGAGCTTCTGAATCCTGCTCACTTTTTCAGGGCAAACCGGCAGTACCTGCTGCACATTCACACCATAGACCGCATTCGCTCTACCTATAAAGGTCTTTCGGTGCACCTGAAGCCACCGCTGAACCTGGAGGTAGACATTAGCCGGGAAAAAGCATCAGCCTTTAAAGAATGGATTAGTGAATAGGGCAGCGGCTGTGCTTGACATAAGTAATAGCCTGCAGCAGCTATCTTAATTTAACGGATGGTAGCTCCTTAAAAATGATTTTACATTCCTATTAAGAGAAAACTGTGTCATTTTGGTCGGGTCATCAATCACTCCTGGAGCTGGCTTAAAAACTTAAATTGAAAATAAAGCCCATTTAAATGGCTATAGGAGAGGTGTTAAGTAAAGTAGCTTTTTTTGGCACAGAGTCTGTAATAGTGATATCAGATCCTGATTTATTTTTTAATCTTTTGGCTGATTTTTTTAACTATAACCTAAAATGCCCAATCCATCCACTGGTTTGGGCATTTTTAAAATCAGGCCTGGCAGAAATGCTCCCATAGTCCCAGTAGAGCAGGCATTAAGTCGGGCACTGCTTTATAGCCACCACATTATGCCTTTTGCCGTAATCTTCACTCAAACAATATGGGTGCTTTTGGGCGGGAGAAAGTTTTAGAAATGTTCTTTAGACTGGCTTTTCCACTGAATACAGTACTCCCTGATCACCTAGATGGTCTCCAGACCAAAGTACTTGTCTTTGTTTTCCTTCAGCTTCTTTTTAAAGTATTCCTTATAGTAAGGGGTGCTGTGCTCGGTAGGGTAATTAATACCGGTAATGTCTTCTGCAATGGTTTCTACCAGCAGGTTTAGCGTAGCAAGTGTTACCAGCGGAGCTTGTAATGCTTCTTTTAAGGTTTCCTCCTGATTTTCAATGAGCGCAATAAGCTGTTTTTGGCTGAGGTCAGCGCCGAACTTAACTGAAATGATCTTCTGGATCTTGTCCAAGCTTGAGCTGGTCAACACATTGTTGCTCATGATGGTGCGCTTTGAAAAAGGTGGTTTTGTGTTCTGAAGATAATAAAAAGACTGGATAAAATAGGGGTTTGAGTTGATAAGCTTGTCTGTATCAGCAAATTTCTTGCCTTACCCCTGATAGGGACTGTTAAAAGTAGGTTAAAGAGGCATAATTCATCTTCTGCTGCTGATCAATACATGCCAATCATCAGGATTTATTCTTATAAAAGGAGTGAATTCAGTGTTGTGGAGACAACAAGCTTTATGAAAAAAAACTGGAAGCCTATTTAATGTATTAGACTGGCAATGTAGATAAAACTGCCGGCTTATCGTTTAGTGCCAAAATGGATCTGCTTAAGTTTGCGTATCCTGTTGACTTCAGTAAAAGTCATCCTTACATCAAGCTATTTACTAAACAATCAGTGCCTGTAATAACAGCTCAAACAAATGAAAACGGCCTCTGATGCATGCAGAGGCCTTTTTCATAATTGTCAATCTTTTAAGAGCTGTTGAATATAATGTTGCCAGGTGGCTGCTTTACACTATACCTGAACTTTGTCTCTACAAGGCCAGTTTACCAATACCTTTTAGTAAGCCTGATCGTGTACAGTTTTTACAGCGCGGCCAGAGGGGTCCTGCATTTTCTTAAATGCCTCGTCCCACTCCAGGGCAATGGCGGTACTGCAGGCAACTGACTTTTCGAAAGGTACGCAACGGGCTGCTTCGTCTCCGGGGAAAAGCTCACTGAATATACTGCGGTAAAAATACTCCTCTTTGGTTGTGGGTGTATTTACCGGAAAGCGATGCACAGCATTTTTCAACTGATCGTCTGTTACTTTTTCAGAAGTAACCTTTTTCAGGGTGTCGATCCAGCTGTAGCCTACACCATCCGAAAACTGCTCTTTCTGCCGCCAGGCAACTTCTTTGGGCAGGTAATCTTCGAATGCCTTGCGCAGGATATGTTTTTCTATTTTGCCGTTGCCAGCCATTTTATCGGCCGGGTTTAGGCGCATGGCTACATCCATGAACTCTTTGTCCAGAAACGGCACGCGACCCTCTACCCCCCAGGCTGCCAGTGATTTGTTGGCGCGCAGGCAATCATAAAGGTGCAGCTTGCTTAGTTTGCGGACGGTCTCTTCATGGAATTCCCGTGCATTGGGTGCTTTATGGAAGTAGAGGTAACCACCAAACAATTCGTCGGCTCCCTCGCCACTCAGTACCATTTTTACGCCCATGGATTTAATTACCCGGGCCAGCAAATACATAGGAGTAGAAGCGCGTATCGTCGTTACGTCATAGGTTTCAATATGGTAAATCACATCGCGCAGCGCATCCAGGCCTTCTTCTATGGTAAAGTTTACCTCGTGGTGTACTGTACCAATATGGTCTGCTACTTTGCGGGCAGCTGCCAGATCGGGCGATTCTTTTAAGCCAACGGCAAAGGAGTGCAGCTGCGGCCACCAGGCATCCTTAATGTCCCCGCTTTCTACACGGCGGGCAGCATATTTTTTGGCAACAGCCGATACAATGGAGGAGTCCAGGCCACCCGAAAGCAGTACACCATAGGGCACATCTGACATGAGCTGGCGGTGAACGGCCGCTTCCAGGGCTTTCTTTAGCTCGTTTGCATTACTTTTATTGTCCTTTACCGCCTCGTAGCTGGTCCACTCTCGGTTATACCATTTTATCAGCTCGCCATCTTTGCTGTTCAGGTAATGGCCGGGCAGGAACTCCTGAATGCGGTTGCATACCCCTATAATACACTTAAGCTCAGAGGATACATAGAAATTGCCCCATTCGTCCCATCCCATATAGAGCGGAATGATGCCCATATGGTCACGCCCAATCAGGTACGTGTCTTGCTCTTTATCATAGAGGGCAAAGGCAAAAATACCATTGAGGTCCTCCAGAAAGTCAAGTCCTTTTTCACGGTAAAGCGCCAGAATGATTTCGCAGTCCGACTGGGTCAGGAACTCGTAATCGATGGTTAGATTTTTGCGAAGCTCTTTGTGGTTGTATATTTCGCCATTCACAGCCAGGACCAGATTCCCGTCTGCGCTGTAAAGGGGTTGTTTGCCTGAGGTGGGATCTACTATAGAAAGGCGTTCGTGCACCATAATAGCATTCTCGCTCAGAAAGATGCCCGACCAGTCGGGGCCGCGGTGCCGTTGTTTGCGAGACATTTGCAATGCCTGCTCTCTTAATTGATCTGAGTTTTTCTTCAGATCAAAAATGCCAACAATTCCACACATAATTAATTCGGATTAGGTTGTAAACGATGGAAATTTGTGATCCCTGGTTGTCATGCGTTCGGGATCTATAAGCTGTTGAGTCTAAAAGACTATTGGTAAGCCAAAGTTTAAATAAACCTGGCTGTATACAAATATAGTTTTCCGCATACTCATGCACAACAGCTGGTGCAGGTGCTTTTGCAGGTCTTTCCCATTCCTGCCTGTATGAAAAGCATAGCTTTAACAGCAGGTATGGATGGAGGCTGATTCAGTTAAGCCAATACCAGTCTGTCTTTCCTGATTTCCAGCTTTTATTTCAGTACCCTGGCGTTGTTGTCCGGGATGGTATCCATTTTAACAGGGGTTGATGATCCGTTGAGCTGGCTTTTCAACATCCAAGCTGTTACCCGATAGCTTACTATCCTGAAAAGGAGATTCTTTTACTCGCAGGTTCTTCTGCAGATCCATTACAACAGGCTCGCTAAGTTATCATATTGGTAATATAGAAACAGTCATTCTTTATGATCCATTGATATAGCCTTAAACTTCCAGTAATAGCTAAGCACTAGCTTTGCCTCAGATCAAATCACAAAACTAGTGCAACATGATTTTTAAAAGTGTACTTCCCCTGGCGCTAGGCGCCTTTTTTATGGTTTCATGCGAAATGGACCAGCTCGCACAGCGTCCAGAGGGTCCAAATGCCGTTTCCGGATTAAATGGAGCTAACGGACCTAAAAAGAAGGCTCTTCAGGCACATTCTATAACACCTTCCTTTCTGGCCCTTAACCCGCAGTTTAAAGGAGTAGAAATATTGCCTCTTTTATCTTCCGAAGACCGCTTGCCCGATTCACCGGAATTTGTATACGGCTCTATGGCCGATGGTATGGGGCTGATGCGAAACGGCGATGGTACCTTTACCCTGATCAATAACATAGAAGCGGATTATGCTATTGCCCGTATCTTATTTGATGAAAACCTTAAGCCCATTAAGGGAGAGCACATCCTTAATGCAACGGCCACTGCCAACACAGCACAATGTTCTGGCACACTTATTACCCCGGAAGAGCATGGCTTTGGTCCGCTTTTTCTATCTGGTGGTGAGTGGGGCGGATCCTCTAAAGGCGTTTTTGTAACCAATCCATTCAAGGATGCCAGCAGTGCTGCTATTCCTGAAATGCTCACGGCCATGGGCCAGTGGTCTACAGAAAATGCAGTACCCATTGGAAAAGATGCTTACCCTGGCAAAACTGTAGTGTTTATTGGCGATGACCAATCAGACAATGCGGTGCCTTCTGGGCAGCTGGGGATGTATGTGGGCGAAGCCGGAGATCTATATGGTGGCCAATTATATGGTTTAAAAGTAACCGCTCCCGGAGTTGCCTATGAAATGGATATGCAGGAGGGCGTTTCTTATGATATGGAGTTTGTAGCGCTGAATGAAACAAATATAGACCTGCTGGATGCTGAAGCAAAGGCAAAAGGGGTGATGGGTTTCTCCAGACTGGAAGATATTGACTGGAGAAGAGGCTCTGCCAAAAACAACCGGGAGGTTTACATTGCTGTAACCGGCAGAAAAAACAATGCCCTGGTAGGCAAAGGAACCGCTTATGGTAGAATTTACAAACTTGAGCTGAATGATGCCGACCCTACAAAAGGGGGCAAAATTACCTGTGTTCTGGATGGAGATGTACCCAATGGCAAAGCAAAATCTTTCCACAGCCCGGATAATATAGTGGTAACCAAAAACTACGCTTATATCCAGGAAGACCCCAATGGTTATTATGACCAGGCAGATAAACAGCATTACGCCCGCATGTACCAGTACAACCTTAACACAGGCGCACTTGAGACAGTACTGGAGTGTGATCAGATAATGGCTGCTGAGAAGGGTTATGGCACCGTGGATAATGACTGGGAAATAACCGGTATGATCGATGTTTCTGATATTTTGGGCGTAGAAGGCACCTTCCTGCTGATTACTCAAAACCATGGTTGGGTAAAAGCTGATGGTACTGCCTTTACCGACCCAACTGCTAATCCTGATGTTGCCAACAGTACAAAAGAAGGTAGTCAGTTATACCTGATTAAGGGACTGAAAAGATAAGCATTGCTCATTGTATGACTTGTAGAATATTGAAAAGTATTGGCAGAGAGGCTTATGTATTATTAAGCCTCTTTGTCTTGCTTGCCTCCTGCAGTGAGCGCAAAGCAGCTGGTAATGACACAAATGCCTTTGTGGAGCTGGAGCGTCTCTATCAAAGCGACCTTTCCGCCTGTATCAGTGCCCTGGACGGGTTAAAAAACAGCCAGTCCGGTGATGAGGCAAAAGCCTATTATCGCCAGGCCAGAATGCATTTTAAATACGCTACGCCAGTGCTTGCCTTTGCCGAACAGGAGAATTACCGCTACCTCAATCAGCCAAACATACTTAAAGTTGAAGAGGAAGATTTTACCGATATCAAGATAAAAGAACCCTCCGGATTCCAGGTTCTGGAGGAGCTGATCTTTGCCGACAGTATGGACCGGCAGGAAATATCCAGGCATGCCGGGCTGGTAAGTAACCGGCTGCAGCTGGTTAAAAACAATACAAACCTGAAAGCCTACAAAGCTTATCATTTTCTGTGGATGTTGCGGAATGAAATCAATCGGATTGCCCTTACGGGCATCACCGGTTTCGATTCGCCTGTGCTGGAAAATTCCCTGGAGGAAAGCACCTTTGTCTACAAACGATTAAAACAATATCTGGGGCTTTTCAGCAGTGAATTTAAGGATCGGGCGTTGTTGAAGGCATGGAATGAGCAACTGGATAGTACGCTGCTGGTGCTTAAGGGTGACTTTGCCTCCTTCGACCGCTATGCGTTTATTAAAAACCATACCCATGCGCAGCTGGCCCTTTGGGTAAAGACAACGGAAGACTGGCGCGTAAACTTTCCCTTTACGCTTGCGCTTAACCATGAGGCAACTACCTTATTCTCCGGTACCACTTTTAACCTTAAGTATTTTGATGATCTGCAAACCGGGGTAGTGACCCAAGAAAAAGTATTGTTGGGTAAGAAACTCTTCAATGATCCTGCCTTATCTGCTTCTGGCAAGATAAGCTGTGCCAGCTGCCACCGGGAAGAACTGGCATTTACGGATAACAAGAAAATATCCGAAGGGCAGCTGCGAAACAGCCCAACGCTCAGCTATGCTGCCTTACAACGTGGCTTCTTCTACGACAAGCGCACCGGCAGCCTGGAGGGACAAGTGATCTCCGTGGTAGACAATGAAACCGAATTTCATACCAATCTGGAAGCTATGACCCACACAGTGCAGCAACAGCCTGACTATCAAGAAGCTTTTGTGCAACTGTATGATAAAGGGGTAACGGAAACAGCTATACGCAACGCTATTGCCAGCTACATCAGGAGCCTGGCTCCCTTTAATTCTAAGTTCGATCGCAACATCAGTGGCCTGGAACAGAGCCTTACGGCCAGTGAGATCAGGGGCTTTAACCTCTTTACCGGCAAGGCTAAATGTGCTACCTGCCATTTCGCGCCGGTTTTCAATGGCACGGTGCCACCTGAATTTTCAGAAACAGAACTGGAACTGCTGGGGGTTCCACAGGCAAACGATACTGCCAATGCCACCATTGATCCTGATCTGGGCCGGTATAACTTATACAAGACAGAAGTGCGTAAGTACTTTTTTAAAACACCTACCATCCGGAACATTGCCTTAACGGCGCCTTATATGCACAATGGTGTATATGAGCGTCTGGAAGAAGTCATGGATTTTTATAACAGGGGTGGAGGTGCCGGTATTGGCATTGTGCAGGAGCACCAGACGCTCCCTCCGGATGCACTTTCACTCAACAAAGAGGAAATTCAGGATATCATTGCTTTTATGCAAACCCTCAACGATCAGCAGTTTACACCGGTAAAAATTGCGGCACTACAGCAGGAATAAGGCTGCTTTGCTCATTTGCAGCAGTGTAATTTTTTAGAAATCATTCACAAATTAAGTCGGGGTAATTAACCTATATTTGCCGCAAAATGCTGAAGTGCAAGGGCATTGCATGTTTGGTGCTAGTTGATATTAGCTTCCAACTGCTCAGACACTGTGCTCCTGCTTCAGCATGCTGCAGGCCAGGGAATTGATTCTTTGCCTGTAAGCTACTTCAAGCCTACGCTATAAATGAAGAATACCATCTTTTGCTGTTGGCTTAGCGAAAATATACCCGCCTTTTTTATGAAGATACAAGCAATACTCGTGGCTGTTCTGTTTTTCTGCCGGCTATCGGCTGCTTACGCCCAGGGGCAGGCAGACAGTTTAATAAATCTGCTTTCCCAGGTTAAGGGAGTGGAAAAGATTGAGCTGCTGCTTAAGATTAACAAGGCGCACAGCATAATCATCAATAACAATTCAGCTCAATTTATTCAGCATACGCAGGAAGCCATTACTGTGGCGGATTCTCTAAAAGACCAGCTTGCGTTAACCAAGCTGTACCTTACCTTAGGAAACCTTCAGCAAAGGCTTGGCAATGCTAATGAGGCCCTGGCCAATTATTTCAAAGCGGCAGATGTTTACGAAGATGCTGCCTTCCCGGGAGATAAAGCTAAAGTCGGTGAGGTATTTAACAACATCGGCATCCTCTACAAAAGACAGGGCGATATTGATAAATCGCTGGAGTACTACAAAAAAGCCCTTGCCTATGCTAAAGAGGGAGAAGGGGTACTGTTAGGCATGGTCTATGGGAATATTGCTACCATCTACCGGATCAAGAATGAGTACCAGCTTGCCCTTGAATATAACCATAGGTCTATTCAAGCCCATACAGCATCGGGTAATGAACGTTTAACGGCTACACCATTTCAGAATCTGGGGATTCTTTATGGCTTTATGGGCGAGCATGACAAAGCCCTGGAGTTTATGCACAAAGCCCTGGAGCAAAAGACTAAAAATGAAGATGTGGAAGGGGTGTGTTATAGCCATGTAAATCTTGGCGATGAATATAAGCTCACCAAAAACTATGATAAGGCCCTTTTTCATCTAAAGGAAGCGCTATCCATCAGCAAACAAAAAGGTTATAAGCTGCTGACCTCCCATGCACTCCTTTATTTATCTCAGACCTTTACTGAAAAAGGGGAACACGCTAAAGCCAATGCACTTTTAACGGAGCATATTGCATACAAAGATTCGCTCTTTAATGAAGAAAGTGCGGCAAAAATGGCTGAGATGGAAGCCAAATACAATTCGGCCACCCAGCAAAAAGAGATTGCGCTTTTAAAGGCTGAACAGAGCCTGAAGGAAGCCGAATTGAAGGAAAGAAAAGCAGCGACCTATGCGCTGGCCATTGGATTCATCTTTGTGCTCGTGATGCTGTTTCTGATATACAGGCAGTATCGTCTGAAAAAACGGACTAATGAGGTATTAAAACAATACAACAAAGACATCCAGGAGAAAAACCTGTTTTTGGAGGATATGAACTTTAGACTGCAGTCCTCCGAAGAAGAACTGCGCCAGTTAAATGCAACCAAAGACAAGTTCTTCTCCATCCTTTCTCATGACCTCAGGAGCCCGATGAACTCTTTTAGCGGTCTGCTTGAGCTTATCAGCAACAGTTCCAGCAATCTGAGCAAAGAAGAGCTGGTACAGCTGACTTCCAAACTTAATAGTTCGGTTAAAAATATCAACAGTTTGCTGAATAACCTGCTGCAGTGGTCTATGGCACAAATGGGTAAGCTTAGCTGCCAGCCAGTGCAGTTTGGGCTAAAGGATTTTATAGAGGAAAATGTGTCCATTATCAGGCTGGCTGCAGAAAGTAAAGGGATTAGGATCAGTCTGCATCTTGAGGAAGGGCTCGAAATACTTTCTGATAGAAATATGCTTGACTTTGTGGTACGCAACCTCTTGTCTAATGCCGTTAAGTTTACGCCGGGTGGTGGCGAGATTAGCATCATAACTGAACACCGCAATCTGCAGACGGTGATAACAGTCAGGGATACTGGCGTGGGCATTCCTGCTGTAAACTTAGCCAAGCTATTCAGGATTGGGGAACATAAATCTACCCAGGGTACCGCCAAAGAAACCGGAACTGGTTTAGGGCTTATTCTTTGCAAAGAATTTATAGAAAGAAATGGCGGTACCCTGAGTGTTGTGAGCAAAATGGGCGAAAACACTTCCTTTATCATCACCATACCAGCCCTGCCTGTAACAGCATCATCGGAGCACGTAGCTGCCATGGCTGTTTAAGTGTCTACTGGCCAGACAGGCGGCTGGCAGCGCCTTTTCCTACCAGCCAGACCAGTTCACCCTGCTGGGGCTTAATGAGTTGAGAAGGGTATTTTTCAGGTTTATAGTCACCTTCTAATACTGCATGCAAAGCTGCTGCCTTCTTCTCGCCAAAGGTGAGAAAAATAATTTTTCTGGCCCTGTTAATGAAAGGGGCTGTGAGCGTAATGCGGTACATTTCCTGCGGAGCTAAATAATAAGCCACTACCCAGCGCCACTTTTCGTGCAGGACTTCGGTACCCGGAAAGAGCGAAGCGGCATGCCCATCGTCGCCCATGCCCAGCAAGACCAGGTCAAAGCCGGCACCTTCCTCGTCAAAAAACTCACGGAGCTGTTCTTCATAATGGTCGGCAAAAGCTTCCGGCTGCTGCTCTCCCCACATAGGGTAAATCTGATCTTTGGGGATGGGGACATGGTCCAGCAGGTTTTCATAGGCCATTTTTGCATTGCTGCGCTCATCCGTGAAGGGCACCCAGCGTTCATCTCCCCAGAATACATGGGTTTGGCTCCAGGGTACTTGCTCACGGTTTGGCGACTGGGCCAGCAGCTGATAAAGATGCAGGGGAGAGGAGCCGCCTGTAAGGGCAACGGTGAAGCGCCCCCGTTCCTGAACGGCTTTTCTGGCAGCCTGTATAAATAGTTCTACCGCTGCTTTGCTTAACGCCAGCGTATCATCAAATACCTGTATCATGCTTTGTCTTTCTGTTTTTCTTTCACATTCTTTTTCTCCTTCTCCTTTCCATTCTGTAATGTAGTCACGGCCCAGGTATGGCCTTTCCGGGCAATGAGTGCTTCGGCGTTTTCCGGACCCCACATTCCGGCAACATAGTTTGGAAATTCCAGTGAAGGTCGGGAATCCCATGTCTCAAGAATAGGGGTAATCACTTCCCAGGCTGTTTCTACCTGATCGGCCCGCATGAAAAGGGTTGCATCACCTTGCAGTGCATCCAGCAGCAGGGTTTCGTACGCTTCCGGAGATTCGCCGGAGCCGTCTTCAAAATCAAAAACCATCTCTGCCGGCCGCAGGGACATCTCCAGGCCGGGGCGTTTGGCCGTAAAGCGCAGTCGGATGTCCATCTGCGGCTGTATGTTGATGGTGAGCCGGTTTGGCAATAAGTTCTCAGACAGGGAAGAAGGGAAGGTCAGGTGCGGCACCGGACGAAACTGCACGGTGATGGAAGAGGTCTTTTCCTGCAGGCGCTTGCCGGTACGCAGGTAAAAAGGCACACCGTGCCAGCGCCAGTTATCCAGGTAAAACTTAATGGCAGCATAGGTTTCTGTATTGGAATGCGGATCAACACCTTCTTCCTGCCGGTAGCCTGCTACTTTTTCACCCTTCAGCCATCCGATACCATATTGCCCCCGCACTGCATTTTTGTTAACATCTTCCTGCGTGAATCGGCGAACCGACTGTAGTACGTCTACTTTTTTATTGCGAATTTCTTCCGCATCGAAAGAAACGGGTGGTTCCATGGCAATCATGCATAACAGCTGTAGCAGGTGGTTCTGGATCATGTCACGCAGGGCTCCGGCGCCTTCGTAATACCCGCCGCGATCTTCCACGCCCACCTGCTCGGCAACACTGATCTGCACATAGTCAATGTAGTTTCTGTTCCACAGGGGCTCAAAGAGTGCATTGGCAAAGCGGAAGGCCAGGATGTTCTGAACGGTTTCCTTGCCCA
Source organism: Cesiribacter sp. (assembly GCA_030147305.1). Classification (GTDB taxonomy): domain Bacteria; phylum Bacteroidota; class Bacteroidia; order Cytophagales; family Cyclobacteriaceae; genus Cesiribacter. The sequence continues at coordinate 211 of JASLAE010000320.1, read as the reverse complement.
GATAATGATCGATGCGGTAGAGCTGGCTTTCCTGAAATGTTCTGGTGAGGAGCTGGTTCAGCTCACGGGCGGTTTTAAGGTCCTTACCAAAGGGCTTTTCTACTATAATGCGGTGCCGCGCTGCATCATTGGCTACGCCGCATTTGTCGAGATAGGTAGTAGCAGCCTCGATAAACTGTGGCGCTACAGATAAATAAAAGAGGCGGTTGCT
>JASLAE010000112.1 GCA_030147305.1 Cesiribacter sp. | reverse complement strand
TGGAGGTAATCTGGAAGTTGCTAAACTAACTGCAAACCTTGAAAATCCGGGGAGTAGAAGCTTATACTAGGTTTGCGGAAGATTTGTTCCATGAATTCGTCAAGCGCCAGGCATAGTAAGATTCTCATATGGCCTTACCCTCCACTGCACATTGAATTCAGGCTAGAAGTTTGTAAAGTATAAGTGGTAAAAAGTAGTGAGCTGCCCCCGGATGATGTGCCTCGGAGTAGAAGGGTCAATTTTTGATAGCGAACAGCTATTTAAGGGATGCTAAGATTCAACTGCTCATAAGGTGAGCAGGCCTGAACTTCAATCTTGATCGGAAGAGGGAGTTGGCTCAGGTGTGGTTGGCTCATAGAATTCAGGCCGTAATCCAGGAGCATTTGCAAAGCAGACCGGGCTGCTGGGTTCTGGCAATGTCAGGGGAATATTTTTTTTCTTCTTCTCCCTTACTTGCTTATCCTGCCTGTCTGCGTTTGCTTTTTTACTGTGAGCCATCTTATTCTAAATTTAAGTAAGCCTACCTTATTGTTCGGGAAAATACAACCTAAAGGTAGAGCCTACGCCTTCTTCGCTCTCTGCTTCTATTTTACCGCCTACGTTTTCTATGATACGTTTAATCAGATAAAGACCAATGCCAGAACCTTTTACATGAGAGTGAAAACGCTTGAACATTGAGAAAAGCTTTTTCTGATTGGCGCTGCTAATGCCGAGGCCATTATCCTGTATACTTAATACAACGCATTTGCCCTCCTGACAGGTGGAAATTTTTATGTGTAAGGGCTGCTCTGGTTTACGATATTTAACTGCGTTAGATAGCAGGTTGTACAAAATACTACGCAGGTTATGCGGTACAAACTCAATGGATGTAACCTTTAACTCCAGTTCCATTTGGGCATTTGATTCCTGAAGCTGATTTTCCAGATCCAGTTTTACTTCCTGAATGAGGTCCTCAAACACCACAATTTCCTGCAGTTCATCTTCTTTCTGAATCCGCGTAATATCTGTAAGGGCATCAATGGTGCGCTTTAGCCTTGCTATGGAAGTGGTCATCATAGCGAGAAGCTGCTCATGTTCCTGCCCAAGGGTATTTTTTAGCCCTCTGTTCAGGAGCGCAATCAGGCTTTCGAGGTTTACGATAGGCGCACGAAGGTCATGCGAGGCCGTGTAAATAAAATTATCCAGATCGGTGTTGATCCTGGTTAGCTCTTCATGACTCTTTTTAAGCGCTTCTTCTGCTTCTTTTCTATCAGTAATGTCCTGCACTACACCGGCATACAGGAGTGGCTTTTTGTTTTCACTAAAAAATACCTTTCCTCTCACGGCTATCCAGCGTGTTTGGCCATCTGTTGTGTTGATCTTGGCATCATAAGCGAGCCTGCCATTTTTTTGTGCTACTGTAAACTGTTCAACCACATAATCCTTATATTCCGGATCTATGTGTTTCATCCACAGATCATAGTTCCAGTTATCAATTGGTTGGCTGTAGCCAAAGATAGCATTGAAGTGGGTAGAATAATTGGATTCTTGCGTAACAGGATTATACTCCCAGGCACCCATCTGGCCGGATTCAAGGGCGAGCTTAAGCGTTTCCTCACTTTGTTCGATTTTACGGCGTGCTTCTACCTGTTCGGTTACGTCTACACCATAAATGATCACCCCCTCAGCTTCTCCTTTGGGGTTTAAATAGGGGAGGTACACATAATTAATATATGCCTGCTGCAAATGGCCATCGTTATTACGATCTACTACACTTGGATATTCAAGCCGTGTTATTGTTTTGCCATTTTTAAGCACAGCCCGTACATCCTCAAAATACCCCTGACCAACTAACTCAGGCCAGGCTTGTTCCATGGGCAGACCCAGTACCTGCCGGCCACCCCACAACTTACTGAATGCCTCATTGAATAAGACTACGGTACCCTCTTCACCAGATAAAATGCCAATGAGGCCTGGTACCTGCATGAAGAGATTATAGAGCCACTGACGCTGGTATTCCAGCTGTTCTGTTCTGTGGTGAATGCGTTCTTCCAGGTCCTGATTGATCTCCTGCAGCTTGTTACGCGTTATGCTAAGTTCTTCATTGCTGGCCCGTAGCTCCTCTACGGTGGCCTGTAATTCGTTTCGCTGCGTTTGCAGTTGCAGGCTTTTCTCGTGCAGTTCATCCTCATGCTGCTTTCGATCTGTGATATCATGTACAATGCTAACCCCGCCCTGGATCTTGCCAGCAGCATTAAGCAAAGGCAGAAGATTGATATCGTAAAATCCCTTTTTCTTCCTAAAAGGCCGGTTTTGAAGGAAAACATGGTTTCCTTCCATGGTCTTTAAAAGCGCATTGCCTTCTTCCGTATTCTCGTATCCGCTAAAAACCTCAAAGACATTTTTACCAAGTATGTCGGCCTGCTTCAACCCATTATGCTCTTCCAGCACCTTATTGAAGGCCAGTATTTTCAGGTCCTGATCGAAAGCTAAAATGCCGTCTACGCTATTATTGATAACCGATTCCAGGAGGTTGCGTTCTTTCTTTATTTCCTCCAGCTGAATTTTATCATAGATCTCAAAAGCTTTCTGGCTTACCATTGCAGTGAAATCTTCAAATTCCTGCATAATATCTACGCCCAGCGCAACATCAGCGGTATACTGTGGCAGAAAGGTTAAAAACAATTTCCTTCGGACGCTGAAAATAAGGGTTAAATCTGCTGACCGGATTTGCTCCCGGTTGTAGCCTTCAGTCTGATTACGTTCCCACAATTCAATATCCCTGTAAGCCAGCTCCAAACTTTTGTCTTCCACCACAGCAGTTAAAAACTGCTCCTGAGACTTACGCGACTGCAGCAGCTGCCGCTCTTCGGGCATATTTTCAAATAGCTTCAGGATGGGTACCTTAGCCCTGTACAGAAGCTCTAAATAAACCTGACTTAGGGAAGGCAGCTGTTCATGGAGCAGGTATTGGGCGTATTTTTTAAAATGTACGAACGTGAAGTGGGTATGCATCCGGGGAGAAATAACCTGGCTTTTCTGTAATACGAAAATAAGCCAGAGAAGTCTATTTTAAGCTTGTTCGTACATGAATTTTAGATTTTATTCGCCCTGGACACAGGGTAATAGGCCTTCCATGCCATGCTTTTTTTCTCCATTAGACAAACCCCGCTTTAATTTTTCTGAAAACAACAGCTATCGCAAACTTAAATTCGTAATACTACAAAGAGCAAGAAAGTGCTGATTTACAGGGAGATGCAGTCAGCATAAAGTTTACTTTTTACAGCCCGATGTTTAATTTGATTTAAGTGTGAAACTTTAAAATTGTGTTTTTTGTAGTTTTAAAAATCAGCTTATAATTTTGCTATCTTTCAGGAAAATAGAACTTCTATTGATTTTCTACAATCCTACGAATTGGTTGTTACTTTGAAAAAAAGTGCAACAGAAGTCGAATAGCAAGATTTTATGCATATCACCACAGTATGAAACGTAAAGCACAGATTAAATTTGTACCCAAAGACAAAGACAAGAATCTCTTTTTTGTTACCCTTAGAAAAAGAGTAGACGGTTATTTTCAGGAGCGTAATTTGTCTCCGCATGCAAATTTCAGCATGGTGGCTAAAACAGTGATCCTGCTTTGTGCCTATCTGCTTCCTTTTGCAGCTTTTCTTTTTCTACAACCCTCTTTCTGGCCTTCAATGTTGCTTTGGTTCATTATGGGCCTGAGTGTTGCAGGAATTGGTATGAGTGTAATGCATGATGCAAACCACGGGGCTTACTCATCCAGCAAAAAAGTTAATGACTGGATTGGCTATTCCTTAAACCTCCTGGGTGGTTCGGTTTTTAACTGGAAGCTTCAGCACAACGTCCTGCACCATACTTATACCAATGTGGTGCACATGGATGATGACATTGAAGATAAACTGGTATTACGTTTCTCGCCCCACACAGAAGTAAAAGGCGTCCATAAGCTACAGTATATCTATGCTTTTTTGTTCTACGGTATCCTTACCCTGTATTGGGTTGTGGCCAAAGACTTTGTGCAATATGTTAAATATACCCGCAATGGTGTAAACACCAATTCACCTGCGCAAAATGTGATAATCCTGACCAAGATCATCGCTTTAAAAGTGTTGTACATCCTGGCAATGATTGTTATGCCAGTCGTGGTTTTTGGCATTCCTCTGGCAACGGTTATAACTGGCTTTCTGTTAATGCACTTTGTTGCCGGACTTATCCTTACCGTTGTATTTCAGCTGGCACATACAGTAGAAGGTACCAGCCATCCGATCCCGGACGAATATGGTACCATTGAAAATACCTGGGCCATTCATCAGGTAAATACTACCGTAAACTTTGCCCGTCATAATAAATTGATCTCATGGTATGTGGGCGGTCTCAATTTCCAGATAGAGCACCATCTTTTCCCAAGGGTTTGCCATGTGCATTATCCGGCCATCTCGGAGATTGTTAAAGAAACTGTTGAAGAGTTTGGTATAGCGTATATGGAGAATCCCACCTTTGGTGAAGCCCTTCAGTCTCACATTGCTACACTGCAACGTTTTGGTAAAACAGCAAGCCTTAATGAAGCCATCGCTTAAAACGCTGTTTACTTCTTAAAATATAGAGGCTGTCCATTCATTTGGCAGCCTTTTTTTTTGCTACTGCGGAAAGTATACAAAAAAATCGCTTCCCTTGCCGGCGGTAGATTGTACCCGGATAGATCCGCCCAGGTTCTCAATAATGCGTTTAATGGCATAAAGACCAATACCGGTACCTTCTATGTGTGGGTGCATGCGGCCAAACATGCTGAAGAGCCTTTGTTGCTGCTCCGGGGTCATGCCCAGACCATTATCGGAAACTTTCAGCACAATATGCTGATCTTCATAATAGGTTGTAACTGCTATGTGTACTTCGCCCTCCTGGGTATGATATTTTAAGGCATTGGAGAGCAGGTTGTAGAGGATACTGCGGAGATGGCTTCGGGCAAACATAAGCTTTTCAACCCCGTAATGTTCCTGCAGCTTTGCATGGGTTGTTTCAAGTGGTAGTTGCAGGTCAGTTTTAACGGCGTCTACTATTTCGTTGAATGAGATCAGTTCGTAGGGCAGTGTCTCCCCCTGTTTGCGCATCATGGTAATGCCAATCAGGTCTTCTATTGTCTGCTTTAATTTGTTGAGCGAAACACCCATTAGCTCAATAAGCTTTTTATCCCGATCCTGAAGTTTGGGCGAAATCTCTCTGGTAATCAGGGATAGCAGACCCTCTACATTGGCAATGGGTGATTTCAGGTCGTGAGAAGCGGTGTATACAAAATTATCCAGGTCGGTGTTGATGCGTAGCAGTTCTTCGTTGTGTAGCCGAGATTCCGTATAGAGCTGTTCTACAATTTGCTCATTCACTTTTCTTTCAGTAATGTCGGTGATCAAGGCAAACATACCCTCTACTTTGCCATTAACGAGGTGGGGGATTAAAGTATAGCTGATAAACTTATTGCCAATCTGCTTATCGGTGAATTCCTGATAGATTTCAGCATTAACCCGTTTTCCTGCGAGAGCCTGGTCCAGTAAATGAATAATATTTTGATATGGTTCTTCGCCGAGGACTTCCCATATATAACGTTCTAAAATGGCATCGCGCTTTTTGTGAAACCAGCGTTCATACTCAAGGTTAACGAACTTATATTTCTTGTCCAGATCAATGTATGAGATAAGGGCAGGAACTGCATCTGAGATGAGCCTTAGTCTTTCATCACCTTTCCGGATCAATTGTTCTGCTTTGCGTATTTCTGTTATGTCTTCATGCTGCACAACAGCATTCTGTAACTTTCCATCCTCGCCCTTGATAGGGAAGATGGTACAGATCAGCGAAAGGCTCTTGTTTGTTTGAGGTGCCTCAATATGGGCTACCTTGCTAATGTTGTATTCAAGCGTGAAGCGTGCAGTTTTGCCTTCTTTAAATACAGCATCTATTTGCGGATAAAAGTCCGTGCCAATAAGCGTCTCGTCCTTTAGTATATTGTATTTCCCAATACCTACCTGCGGATCTGTAATGCCAAAGAGTTGAAGCGAGGCTTTGTTCACCTGAACCATGGTGCCGTTAGGATCAGCAATCCAGGTAGAGATGGGGCTTTGTTCAATAATGCTGTTGAGAAAATTCTCCTGTTTTTCAAGATCGATGGTGCGTCGCAGCATGCGTTGCTCCAGCTCCCGGTTAGCTTGTTCTAATTTTGTGCTGGTGATTCTTAGCTCCTCCAGCGTGGTGCTTAGTTCTAAATTTTTTTTCTGAATGGCCAGTTCGGCCTCTTTGCGGTGGGTGGTTTCATGAATAATGACAACACCACCGCTGATGTCATAGTCTGCATCATAGAGCGGAATGATGTTTGCCTCGTAGTAACCGCTTCTGTAGGTAAAAGGCCTCTCAGAAATAAAAACCTCTTCTCCCTTTAATACACTGGTAGTAGCACGGCCTTCTTCTGTATGATCCATGCCCGTGAACACATCAAAAACTTTTTTGGTCAGGACGTCTTCTTTTCTGTGCCCATACCAGCGTTCCAGCACAGGGTTCCATTCCAGAATATTTAGCTCCGTATCAAAAGCATAAATGCCGTTGATGGAATTGTTGATAATGGAAGCACTGAATTCTTTTTCCCGATCCAGGCTGCCCTTTTGCGCATGTGTTAATGCATCCAGCGCCTGTTCGTTCAACAGGCTAAAAAAACCATTTATCTCCTTCGCCAGGGAAGCGTAGGTTTTAAGCTCAGTAGTATAAGTTAAAGCAGCTTCCAGCAGCGCGGATTTCTGCAACTCGTGCACCCTTAACATATAAGAAGGTAACAATTCTTCAAACCTGCTGCCAGTGTAGGCGCCAGTATCCCAGCCATCAATTACCTTTTGTACCGCTGCTTCAATTCTGCCTTCAGACAGGTCGGCCAGC
>JASLAE010000164.1 GCA_030147305.1 Cesiribacter sp. | reverse complement strand
AATCACTAGCGCTAATCCAGCCGCCTATGAAACAGATTTTTACAGCATTCGCAGTTCTGCTATTTTCAACTATTTCTATAGTTTCAGCACAAACTATTCAATCATACAGTTCGATTAAATCTGGTTTTTGGGATGATCCTTCCACATGGGATTGTAGTTGTATACCTACTAGTGGCATATTAATCATTGAACAAAGTCATGTTGTTCAAATAGATGATGCCCATTCTTTTGATGGAACTATAGAGATTTACGGCTCGCTTGTATTTTTAAAAAATAATGGGAATAAAGGTGAATTGACAATGAATGCAACATCAAAAATTCTTATTGCATCAGGCGGACATATTGATGCAGTAACTGATGATGGAAATTCTGTTAATGCTACTTGGTTGTCAATAGGCGGTTTAAAACTTAATGGTAGTCAAATCAATGCTCTAGCTGAACCTAATCAAATCAATTATCAAACAATTGAAGATGCTGAAGGTGGATGTTATGAAACCCAAGATTGTGACTTTACACCCCTTCCCGTAGAACTGCTCTATTTCCGTTCCCAGATTAATGCACAGGGTGTACAACTGGAATGGGCCTCTGTGAAAGAATGGAACTTTAGTCATTACACAGTAGAGCGTTCGGAGAATGGTAGAGACTTTACAGCCATCCATGATGAATTTGTAAGCGGTGAGAGTACAACTTTAAAAACATATCGTTTTCTGGATCAGCGCCCGGTGTATGGTGCCAACTACTATCGCCTGAAAACAACAGACATTGATGGTACCGTTGAATACAAAGGCTTAACTTTAGCTTATGCGGGAACCAACGGCAACCTGCGGGTATCGCCCAATCCTGCAAAAGGTAGCCTGTTAACCATTAATTATCCTGGTGCAACAGCAGAAGGGACCTGGCTGAGCATTCTGTCTGCTGCAGGAAACGAAATCATGAAAATCCAGATGCCTGAGAAAGAATTGCGCATCCCCACAGAGGTGCTGGCTCCTGGTGTTTACATCATTAAGGTAGCCAACCAATTAGAAACAAAACAGTCCAGATTGATTGTACAGTAAAGCATAGATCTTCATCATCATTGGCCCCGGATTAACTACCGGGGCTTTTTAGTTTATGTCCATTGGACTAATAGGCTCTTTGAACTTTAGTGCACCATAGACAACAATGTGAAAATGCCAGTGCATGCCAATGATCTTCCTTCTGTCTGTTGGTGCCAGCGCTTTATGGAAGGCGCATGACAGCAATATCTACAGAAGTAAAAATGAAAAGCCTCCTCTAGTATGAATCAGAGATCCATACTAGAGGAGGCAAGAATGCTTTAACATCCTTTTTAGCTTTTACACGAAATGCCCTTCTGCTTTTAGCAACTTAAGGTTTTGCAGCATGTCTTCTGTCATGCTTTCTAAGCTGTAGGCCGCTTTCCAGCCCCAGTCGTTTTGGGCTCTGGAATCATCGATGCTGTCCGGCCAGGAATCTGCGATCTGTTGCCTAAAGTCCGGATGGAATTGTATGGAGAAATCGGGGAGGTGCTGGCGGATGGCTTCGGCTATTTCAGCAGGAGAAAAACTGAGAGCGCCAACATTATAACTGCTGCGCACCGTGATGGCTTCGGCAGGAGCGTCCATGAGTTGCAGCGTAGCCTGTATGGCATCCGGCATATACATCATGGGCAGGTAGGTGTCCGCTGCTAAAAAGCAGGTGTAGTTTTCGCCTTCCAGCGCTTTATGATAAATATCTACGGCATAATCTGTGGTACCCCCACCCGGTAAGGCCTTGTAGCCAATCAGACCCGGGTAGCGCAGGCTGCGAACATCTACACCCCATTTATTAAAGTAGTACTCGCACCACTGCTCACCTGCCAACTTGCTGATGCCATATATGGTGGTGGGGTTACAGATTGTAAGCTGCGGTACTTGTTTTTTGGGGGTGTCGGGGCCAAATACAGCAATGCTGCTGGGCCAGTAAATTTTGCTGATCTTTAGCTCACGGGCCGCTTCCAGTACATTGAAAAGGCTTTCCATGTTAAGCTTCCAGGCAAAATGGGGGTTCTTTTCACCAGTGGCAGAGAGCACGGCCGCCAGATGATAAATTTGGGTAACACCTTCTTTTTTTACCAGCTTATAAAGACCTTCTTTGTCCAGGGCATCCAGTATTTCAAAGCGGTCGCCGGTTTCTATTTGCCTGGGCTCGCGAATATCAGTTGCAATAACATTTTGCTGTCCCCATTTTTCACGCAGCGCCTCTGTAAGTTCGCTTCCCAACTGACCGTTGGCCCCTATCACCAATACTTTTTCCATTTCAGATCGTTTGCGCAAAATTATAGAAAACGTTTGAACCACCTGTAAATAGCCTTTATAATTTTACGAAAACCGGCAGAAGAAGGACAGGAGTACTGGCAAATAGTACCTGCTTGCGTATATTTGCGGGGCATGGAACAATTAAACTGGCCCGAATATCTGGCACTGAAAAAAATAGATGCCACGGCTTATCGCCAGGAAGCACCAGATCAGTATGCTGAATTTGAACGCCAGTTTATGCAGATGCACCCCGATAGTTTTACAGCACATAAGCTGTACCTGATCAATGAAATCAGAAGGCAGTATCCGCTCTTAAAAGAAATAAACAGAGAAAAGCAACAATAATTTTTATGTACGATACCCTACAACCCGTCCTGCAGCAGGAGCTTGAAAATATTAAAAAAGCAGGCCTATACAAGCAGGAACGCATTATTACCACACCCCAGGGTGCAGATATTAAAACCACCACCGGCAAGGAGGTTATAAACTTTTGTGCCAACAACTACCTGGGTCTTTCGTCGCACCGGGTGGTGCTGGAGGCGGCCAAAAATACCATCGATACTCATGGCTATGGCATGTCTTCGGTGCGATTTATCTGTGGTACCCAGGACATACACAAAGAGCTGGAGCAGCGCATAGCCCAGTTTCTGGGAACGGAAGATACTATCTTATATGCTGCTGCCTTCGATGCCAACGGGGGGGTATTCGAGCCGCTTTTTGGTCCTAATGATGCCATCATCTCCGATGAACTAAACCATGCTTCTATCATTGACGGCGTTAGACTTTGCAAAGCTAAGCGCTTCCGCTACAAGCATAACAGCATGGACGACCTTGAGAAACAACTGCAGGATGCAGATGCTGCCGGCGCTGTGCAGAAGATCATCGTTACTGACGGAGTGTTTTCTATGGATGGCACCATTGCCCAGCTTGACAAGATTGTAGCCCTTGCCGAAAAATACAAAGCGCTGGTAATGTCTGATGAGAGCCACAGCACAGGCTTTATGGGCGAAACCGGGCGTGGAGTGCACGAGCATTGCGATGTTATTGGTAAAATAGACATTATCACAGGTACCTTAGGTAAAGCGTTGGGTGGTGCTCTGGGTGGTTTTACAACCGGCCGTAAAGAGATTATTGAGATGTTGCGCCAGCGCTCCAGGCCTTATCTTTTCTCAAATTCCCTGGCACCAGCCATTGTAGGCGCCTCCATTGCGGTGTTTGACTTGCTGAGCAGCACCACCGAACTGCGCGACAAGCTGATGAACAGTACCCAGTATTTCCGGCAGAAGATGACGGCGGCCGGCTTCGACATACGGCCGGGTGTGCATCCTATTGTTCCCATTATGTTATATGAAGCACCGCTGGCACAACGCTTTGCCGAGCTGCTGCTGGAAAAAGGTATTTATGTTATTGGTTTCTATTATCCTGTTGTGCCGCAGGGACAATCACGCATTCGTGTGCAAATTTCGGCGGTGCATGAACAGGAACACCTGGATCGTGCTATAGAAGCTTTTACCGAGGTAGGTAAAGAGTTGGGTGTATTGAAGTAATCTCAACAAATGAAACAACGTTTAAAAAATCTACAATGGCTGGTACTGTTACCAGCCATTGTTATATTATGGCAGGGCTGCAGGGAGTGCCGTTCAGATGACGTGCCGGTGCTCCAGCTGAGGGTACAGATGCAGAACGATGGTATGTATATCCTGAGAAGTGATTTGCAGGAACCGCAACCATTTTTTAATAACGAAACACTTCAACTACCCCTGGCGCTTAATGCTGATACAACTGTATATGAAATTTTTAGCCGCGAAGGACGTATGTGGCAGCTAGCGCTGGCCTACAACAGACGTGCAGGCTTTGAAGATAGAAGGTGTGGTTTTTTTCTGGATATGGTAAACCCTCGGGTACTGCCACAAACCAGCTTTTCCAATGTACAGGTAGAAGATAACGACATTGTATGGAACGTTACTGTAACAGAATAATCATTTTGCTTGTCCTGATGATACTGTCTTCATCTGCTTTGAGAGCGCAAAGCCAGGATTCCACCCATACGAAAAGACTGTGGATTGGCCTTGAACTTCCCAGTATGTTTGCACTTCCTTTTATGAAGGGTTATGCTTTTCAGCCAATGGTGCTGCTTAACCTAAGCAAATATGCTACAGTTTGGGCCGGCGGCGGGGCCATGAAGGTAAGCAGGGATACACTGTTCAATAATATGTATAACTACAATAGCCAGGGAAGGTATCTTAAAGCAGGAGCAGACATAAATCTAAATATCAAGGAGCATAACGCTACTGGTTTTCGCCTGGGTGCTGGTATTAATGTTGCAAGCTTCACTGAAGAAGGGCAGCTGCGGTTCGGGTATCCACCGGGGCTTTTTGGAGATGAAATGCCGGAAAATGTCTATATACAAACGCTGGAGAATAAAACCTGGGCAGCATCTTTAGAATTCAGGCAAGCTTTCTTTGCTGAATCTGGCAGATTAGCACTGCAGCTGCAGACCCAGCTAAACTATGTGATGAAACACCCAAATAATCCCAGACATCCAGTTCACTATATCCCCGGCATGGGAACCTATATGCCTCAGCCTTTTCTTGGCGATCGTAAAAGTCCGCGCAGAATAGTACCCGGTGCCTGTTTGTATCTTTTCTACAGCCTTTTTTAAGGTTGGGTTGAGGTGCTGGTGGGTGCAATCTCGCCAGGGGCAGGGGCTGGCTTCAGGTCTTTTTTCTTTTTCTTAGCTGGTGTATCATCATCATCTTCCTGCTCGTAGAGATAAGCATTGATCTTAGAACGCAGTTCCTGCGGCGAAAGGTTGTGGTGAATAATACCGTTGCGCACCGTAGAGATTTTGCCTGTTTCTTCCGATACCACCAGCACCAGCGTATCTGTTGCTTCTGACATGCCAATGGCGGCCCGGTGCCGAAGGCCAAACTGTGCCGGCAGGTTATCGCGCTCAGTTACGGGCAAGATGCATCGGGCAGCTTCTACACGTTTATTGTATATAATTACAGCGCCATCGTGCAGGGGGCTGTATTTGTTAAAAATACTCAAAAGCAGCCTTTTGCTGATGACGGCATCAATACGGTCGCCGGATTCTGCATAGAATTTAAGTTCTGAGCTTTTGCTCAAAACAATTAGAGCGCCTGTGTTGGTTGCGCCCAAAGATTTGCATGCCTCAATAATAGGGGTAATGTTCAGGTCGGCCACCCGGTTATTTTTTCGCCAGGGCAGTCCTTTAAATATATTTTCCCGGTTAAAGATGGTCGTTCGGCCAATCATGAAGAGAAACTTGCGGATCTCCTGCTGAAACAGGATAATGGCCGCCAGGAAACCAACACCCATGAACTGACCCAGAATGTTAGTGAGCAGTTCCATCTCCAGGGCCATCACCACCAGATAGAGCAGGTAAAGCGACAGGAAACCCAGGAAGATCTTAACCGCTACGCTGCCGCGCATGAGTTTATAGACCTGGTAAAGCAGCACGCTTACCAAACCAATGTCCAGCAGATCTACTAAGTCTACCTCTAAAAAGCCTATGTTAAAGCCTAGTATCAAACGATGTGTTGGTTAATCTCCATAATTTAATCGTCTCCACAGCCAATCGGACATCGTGTACCCTAAGCATGTGAGCACCATTAGTTAGTGCAAGGGTATTCAATACAGTAGTTCCGTTGCCCGCTTCTTCCGGGGTAATGCCCAGGCTTTTCCAGATCAGGGATTTACGGCTTACACCTGCCAAAATGGGAACATCCAGCACTTCCAGAAGCCGCAGCTGGCGTAGTAATAGAAAATTTTGAGCTATATTCTTGGCAAAGCCAAACCCAGGATCTGCTATTATATCTTTTACCCCTAATTGCCTTAATTTGTTGAGCCTTGCTGCAAAATAATCAATAATTTCTTTAAGCAAATCATCATACTGATTAAGACTGCTCATGGTTTTTGGCGTGCCCCGCATGTGCATCAGGATGTAGGGTACCTGCAGGCGGGCTATTGTTTCAAACATTTGCTCGTCCAGTGTACCGCCGCTAATATCATTTACCAGCTGGGCACCTGCGTCTACGCCTGCAAGGGCCACGGATGCCCTGAAAGTATCTATGGAAATAGCTGCTTCAGGATAAGTTTTCAGGATAGTAGCAACAGCCCATACAATCCGCTGGCGCTCTTCTGCTTCCGGTACGTCCGCTGCGCCGGGGCGGCTGGAGTAAGCGCCAACATCCAGCAGGTCAGCGCCGTCAGCCAGCATCAGGCCGGCCTGTTGGAGCAATTCTTTTTCACTGCTTACGCGGCTGCCGGCATAAAATGAATCTGACGTGACATTAAGAATACCCATCACCCTCGGCACGGAAAGGTCAAGCAGTTTTCCGCCCAGGTTGAGTGTGTAATTCATTGAAAATGCTGTATCTTTCGCTTTCAATAAAAAGGCTATCCCGCAATTTAATCCTATTTGTCTTGATTGATAAAACTGTCAGCGAATATAATCAAGTTATCGGGGATTGTAAATCAATCTTCCGGAAGAAAACCCTCGATTATGGAACTGCCTGGCGTATCCTGCGCCTGCCGTCCATTACCGATCAAATCTACATCAAAGCGCAGCGCATCCGTTCCATCCAGGAGAAAGGAACACAGAAGATATCGGATGATATTAAGGGAGAATTTGTTGGCATCATCAACTATTGCCTGATTGCCCTGATACAGCTGGACCTGGTCCGGGACGAGCGCTTGGAGCTTTCATACGTAGAGCTGGAGCCACTTTTTGATGGTTGGGTTGGAAAAACACTGCAGTTGCTAACCGATAAAAACCACGATTATGGCGAAGCCTGGCGTAACATGCGCGTAAGCTCCATTACCGATATCATACTCATGAAACTGCTGCGGGTAAAGCAGATCGAAGACAATCAGGGTAAAACACTCATCTCTGAGGGGGTACAGGCCAATTACCAGGATATGCTGAATTATGCAGTCTTTGCGTTAATCCTTTCTAAAGAAACAGAACATGGCATTGCTTAGACCGTTAGCCCGCTGGGTAGTGGGGGTGCTCTTTATTTTCTCCGGGTTAATCAAGATCAACGATCCGGTAGGAACCCAAATTAAGCTGGAAGAATACTTTGAAGTATTTGCTAACAGCTTTTCACCCATTTTTCATGAACTGGTGCCGGCGGCACTGGTACTTTCTGTTGTCTTAAGTGTGCTGGAGATCGTGCTGGGTGTAGCACTTTTGCTGAATTTCAGGCCACGCGCCACCACCGCAGTGCTGCTGGGAATTATACTATTTTTTACGGCGCTTACTTTGTTCTCTGCGGTTACCGGCAAAGTTACCGATTGTGGCTGCTTTGGCGATGTACTTAAACTTACTCCCTGGCAGAGCTTCTTTAAAGACATTGTGCTGCTCATCCTGATCCTGGTGCTGTTCATTGCCTATCGCCGGGGGCCGCAGCCCGAACCTTCGCCAGGTGCCGGCCTTTGGGTGCTGGCTTCTGCCTTTGTGTTTACGGCACTGGCTGTTTATGCCATTGAACACCTGCCTTATCTCGATTTCAGGGCTTATAAAGTTGGCGTGAACATACCGCAGGCCCTGCAACCATCAGAACCTTATAAATATGCCTACATCATGACCAGAGATGGAAAAGATGTAGAGCTAACCGAATATCCGGCAGAAGGCGAGGGATATGTCTACAAGGATATAAGGCTGTTGAATCCGGAGGCTGCGCCTAAGATCAGTGATTTTGGCGTGTGGAATCAGGAGTCCGATATTACCGAACAGGTGTTGCAGGGCAGGCAGCTGCTGGTGATCGTGCATAAAGTAAGCCAGGCCGATACCGAAGATATTCCTGCCATTCGCCGACTGGCATCCAGCCTGCAGGGCAGGGTGGAACCGCTGGTGCTGACCTCCTCCGGAGAGGCAGACTATGAAGCTTTCCGGCATGCAAATCAGATTGATATGCCTTATGCCTTTGCCGATGCAACCCTCCTGAAGACCATTATGCGGTCCAACCCAGGCGTGGTGCTGCTGCAGGATGGCACCGTGCTGGGCAAATGGCACCATAACGACACGCCGGAGAAAGCTGAAATACTGAAACTACTGAACAACTAACGGATGCTCCTTTTTATTGGCAGGCGCTTGGGATATGGGTTCCTGGTTTTACTGGGAGTGGTGCTGGTGGTGTTCTTTCTTTTTCATGCGCTGCCCGGTGATCCTGTCTCCATGATGGCCGGACAGCGAACTGATATTTCTACCCGTGAAGC
>JASLAE010000102.1 GCA_030147305.1 Cesiribacter sp. | reverse complement strand
GTTCATACACTTGAATCTTTTTAAGATATCCGAATTTTTTGTTTCTAACAGAAGCAAAAATTATAAAGAACTAATTTAATGAATCTTTCGCAAATACAATAAAGACAGCTTGCGTAATAAAAAACAAGAAGCTTTCATCTTTATTGTATCCCAATTCTCCTTAATCGTGATCTAACCGATTTTCCTGCTAAAATACTATGTAATGTACCTGGGCAGAGGGCTCCCAATTGGTGCAAAAAATTGCTTTTAACAAATTACTTCAACTGCTAGGGTGCATTTGCCTGTATCCCAAAATGTTGTTAGCCCTGAAAAAATCATTTTTGGGTCAAAAATCAACCTTTATCAGCCTATAAGCTTAGCGTAAGTATAGAATCCGCTTAACAGCATCTTTTTTTCTGAACAGGCATAAAGAGTGGAAGGAAATTTGTAGTAAGTGCTGTGAAGGTTTCACTTAAAATTGCCCTTATGAAAGCACGAACGCTACAACGTATAGTTTCTGCAAATACTACAGAAGTAGCTCCCGGCATTTTTGTGCGCAGGCCTTTGCCTGCTAAAGGCCTGCGGCAACGCTCGCCCTTTCTGCTGCTGGATCATATGGGCCCGGAAAATATTGCAGCTGGTTACAATACAAAAATACCTGCACATCCACATCGGGGGTTTATGCCTGTAACCCTGCTCTTATCCGGGCAAATTCAACACCGGGATTCCACTGGAAATCAGGTTACGCTCAATCCTGGTGATGTAGGCTGGATGATAGCCGGCAAAGGCATAATTCACGAAGAAAGGATTATTAATCCTTCCTTAATGGCTCCAGGCTGTTTTCATGCGGTGCAGCTCTGGATTAACCTGCCAGCTAAAGACAAACTGATGGCACCGGCTTATGAAACATTTCTTTCAGCAAACATTCCTGTTTGGCAACGGGAAGGGCTTCAACTACGTATCATTGCGGGGCAATATGCAGAACATACAGGACCAGCACCTGTTTATTCTCCTACTTTACTGGCTCATGGCCTCATGCACAAAAACACCCGGGCATTCTTGCCATTACCACCGGCCATGGAAGCTGCCATTTATGTACTGGGGGGTTCTGTGTTAGAAGCTGGCAATCATATTCTGGAGGAAGCCGAATTGTGTTTGTGGAATACAGAAGGCACCGGCATTCAGTTGAGCTGCCAGGAGGAATGCCAGTTTTTGCTGCTTGCTGGCGAGCCCATTCATGAACCTTTGGCCACTTACGGCACCTTTGTAATGAACAGACCGGAAGAGCTTATACAAGCCGTTGACGACTACAAAGCTGGTCGAATGGGTACGTTATAAGAGAGAAAGATAATTGAAAACTACTATCATCGTATGATTGCGTTAGTAAGTCCAGGATTAATAAAACTGAAAAATACTGCTTTAAACTGTTACAGCCCCGGCAGCTTATGAACTTTCGCTGCTGGTTTGGACTGGACCTTTAAAAAGACCCGGACCCAAACCATTATGCCTGTTCCTATTTTTATCCTTTGATTTTTTGTAATTTTGGTGCGCTTTTTGGCAGCGGGAATGAAACAACTTCTTAATAAATTTTCTCAATCGTACTGGCTCCGTTCCGGAGCATTTAAATTTTTTGAACGGATCTCCAATGTAGCCTTCGGCTTACTGATCTTTACTTTACTGGTGCGGCAGACCTCTAAAGAAGCTTTTGGTACCTGGGCCCTTTTTGTACTGCTTACCGGCTTTATCGAGCAGCTCCGTTATGGGTTTATCTGCAACGGCCTTATCCGCTACCTTAATCATACCGATAACAGAGAAGATTATATACGGGTAGAAACCGGCGCTATCTCCCTCAATCTGGTCGTGACACTGGTCATTTCCATTGTGTTGTGGACCTGCAGCGAATGGATGGGTGCTATGATGAACGCACCCATGATTGCACCCATGCTGGAAGTGTACGCCTATCTTAATTTTTTGATGATCCCGGTTTTTCACCTGGAGATGATGCAGCGAGCCAACATGGATTTTAAAGGCTCCTCGCTTGGGCAGTTTGTGTACAGAGGCCTTTTTGCTTTTCTGGTGTTGGCTTATGTACTCTATTATGATGTAATCGTGCTGGAAGAACTGGTAATGCTACAGGGGGTGGGGGTTATTGCTGGTACTTTCGTTACCTATTATTTCGGCAATAAATACCTTTCCTTTAAATGGCATTTCAGCTTTAGTACACTCAAAGAGCAGTTTAATTACGGTAAATATACCTTTGGCACATTTATCAGTGCCTACCTGATGCGTAACATCGATAGCTGGATGCTTGCGGTGCTCATAAATCCCGCAGCTGTGGCGGTCTACAACCTTGCCATGAAGATCTCCAATATCTTTGAGGTACCCGCCAACACTGTAGCAACGGTTATTTTTCCAAAGATGGTGCGGGCCATCAAAGACGAAGGCATTACGGCTGCACGACCTTATTATGAGAAGTCAATCGCCATTCTTTTTTCGGTAATGCTGCCCATTGTGCTGCTTACCCTTTTCTTTGCTGAAGACATTGTTTTGCTGATTGGAGAAGCGCGCTATACCGACTCTATTCCGGTGCTGCAGATAACGGTGCTTTACGGCTTACTGCTGCCTTTAGACAAACAGGTAGGGGTGATGCTGGATGCCACCGGGAAGCAAAAAATGAATACCCTTTTTGTGTTGCGCAACGCTATTATCAACATCGTACTCAACTACCTATTCATTACTAACTTTGGCCTCATAGGCGCTGCCCTAGCCACGCTTACAACCTATATCATCTCTGTTATCCTTAATCAGATTTACATAGGCCGCACTTTTCACATCAGTACCATCAATTACTTTAAGTACATAGGCTATTCTTATAATAAAGCCTGGGGTATTGTTAACCGGAAACTGAAAAGCCTGCAGAGTTAATTGTCCATCAGCAGCTGTAGCGAAAACATCCATTTATGTCCACCCCATAGGCGCTGGATAGCTATTGCATATCCATGGTTATGTTTAAAAGCCTGGGTCTGCCTATGCTCATAAGTAGATCAGTGTGCCATAATGATCTGCATCATTAACACTGACAAACGCCTCAATTCCTGCAGATAATCGCGCTACTTCCAAAAATTATAATTATTTTGCTCCTACAGATGTTATGGAGCGTCTGCCATTCTTTTTATTATAATATTCTGCTTTCTCTGTTATTTTGAAGATCATTAGCTACAATGTGAACGGTATCCGTGCTGCCATGCAGAAGGGCTTTGCCCAATGGCTGCACGAGCAAGAGGCCGATGTGGTGTGCTTACAGGAGATCAAGGCACGCCCCGAACAAGTCGATGTGAAAGCCTTTGAAGCGCTGGGATATCACCTATACTGGATGCCGGCCCAAAAACCAGGCTACAGCGGTGTTGCTATCTTTAGCCGTCCTAAACCGTTCCACGTGGAATGGGGCTGCGGCATCTCTCATTATGATTACGAAGGCCGTGTATTGCGCGCAGATTATGAAAATTTCTCTGTTATGAGTGTATACATGCCTTCCGGCTCCAGTGGCGATGAGCGGCAGTCTTTTAAAATGCGCTGGCTACAGGATTTTCAGCAATACATTAACCAGCTGCGTTTACAGTACCCCAACCTGATCATTAGCGGCGATTACAACATCTGCCACAAAGCGGTAGACATACATGATCCTGTCAGAAACAAAGATTCCTCCGGGTTCTTACCCGAAGAACGGGCCTGGTTCGAGGACTTTGTAAATTCTGGCTTTATCGATACTTTCCGGCACTTCAACCAGGAGACACCGCATTGCTATAGCTGGTGGAGCTACCGGGCAGGTGCACGCAAAAACAACAAAGGCTGGCGTATTGATTACCATTTGGCTACACTGCCTTTGCGCGATCGTCTCAAGAGTGCTACAATTCTGCCAGATGCTCTTCATTCCGACCATTGCCCGGTAGTAGTAGAAATCCTCTAAAAGCGGTTCTTTTCTGCCTACTACTTAATTTCTTATCTTATGTGCTTATCTACTATCTTTTGATTATGAATTACAGGTGGATCACCGTTCCATTACTCTGCCTGCTGGCCTCGGCCTGCAGCTCTACACAGGACCAGACTGTCGATGGACCCGGCGGAGAGCTTAGGGAAGGGGAGGGAGGACGCTACTATGGAGGCATCTTCCGCACCAATGAAACAGAGTATATCAAGAATCTCTATCCGCCTGCCATCACAGATGTATATTCTTATCGGGTAGCCAATCAGATATATGAAGGCCTTTTCAGGCTTAAACCAGATAACCTTACCGTTATCAATGGCCTGGCCGAGAGTCATACAGTAGATGAGTCTGGTACGGTTTACACCATTCGGCTTCGGGATGATGTATATTTTCACGACGATCCCTGCTTTAGTACGGGCAAAGGACGTAAAGTAATTGCCGAAGATGTAGCCTTTTGCTTTACCAGGCTTTGTACCCAATCGCCCCAGAACCAGAATTTCTCTGTTTTTTCAGACCTTATTAAAGGGGCAAATGCCTATTACACTGCCTCTGCCGGGGGCAATACACCGGCAACCGGTGTTGCTGGCATAGAAGTACTGGACACACGCACCATCAGGCTTACCCTTACCAGGCCAAACAGTATGTTCCTGATGCACCTGGCCAGACCTGCCTGCTTTATTTATCCGCCAGAGGCCTGGGATAAATACGGGGCTAATATGAGCGCACATCCTGTAGGAACAGGTCCATTTAAGCTGGGCACTATTGAAGAGAATATATCAATTGTTTTGCCTAAAAATGAGGAATACTGGCGTACCGATATACATGGTAATCAATTGCCATTTCTAGACGCGCTTAACATACAATTTATCAACAGCAAAAATACCGAGCTGCTGGAGTTCCGCAAAGGCAATCTTGATATGGTTTACCGGCTGCCTACCGAGCACATCATAGAGATCCTGGAAAACAACCAGACCGGCACAGGGGAGTTTGTTAAATACGAGTTGCAGCGCGAGCCGGAAATGGTAACCCAATACCTGACATTCAACATGTCGGACAAAAAGCTTTTCAGCAATAAGGATGTACGGAAGGCTATCAGCTACGCCATTGACCGGGAAAAAATTCTTAACTTTGCACTCAACAACGAAGGTTATGCGCCTGGCAATCATGGCATTACACCACCAGTATTTGCAGATTACAATATCGACCAGATACCGGGTTATCGGCTCAATGTAGACTCTGCCCGTTACTACCTGTCCAAAGCCGGTTATCCCAATGGCCAGGGGTTTCCCAAAATTGAGCTGATGCTAAATGCCGAAGGCGACCGAAA
This sequence comes from Cesiribacter sp., assembly GCA_030147305.1. GTDB lineage: Bacteria > Bacteroidota > Bacteroidia > Cytophagales > Cyclobacteriaceae > Cesiribacter. The sequence continues at coordinate 7,228 of JASLAE010000102.1, read as the reverse complement.
TACCAATGTAGCTGTTGAAATACAAAAACAGTTAAGTGATTATCTGAACATCCAGGTAGAGATCAATACTTATCCGCTGGCACAGCTGCTGGAACGCGCTTTTAGTGGCAAATTTGAGTTGATGCGCTCTGGCTGGTATGCCGATTATCCAAGCCCTGAAAACTTTCTCTGGATTTTTTACAGTGGTAGTGCAGATAGGCTTAGCAGAGACCAGGTTTATCCGAACATAGGCCGGTACAATAATGTTACATTCAATAGATTATATGAACAGGCGCTACAGGCGCGTTCTCTTAAAGAAGCCAACGATCTTTTTTTACGGGCCGAAAAAGTATTAATGAAAGATGCGCCTGTAATTGTGCTCTGGTACGACGAAGGTTACAGGCTTTTACAGTCATACGTTAAAAATTTTCCAAACAACCCTATGCAATACAGGGACTTAGGAGAAGTTTATTTTCAGCAGGCGCGCACCTTGCGCAGCCAGTAAGCAAACATAAGGCTATAAAACACTATATTAGAGAAGGAGCGGAACAGAAATGATGCATAGGGAAGATTTAGAGGTAATCCGCAACATACGTCGCTACAAGCGTAAGTATTACACAAACTTGTTGCTTCGCGGATTCATCTGGACGTTAACCTGCTTATTGATTGTATTTCTTGTATTGGCATCTGCAGAATACTTTGCCAATTTCAGCAGCACCGTGCGCACCCTTTTGTTCTTTGGGTTTAGCGGGCTTGCACTTATTGTGCTGTATCTCTGGGTGTTACGTCCTTTATCATACCTTTTCTCCATCACAAAGCCCCTCACAGACGAAGAAGCAGCCCAACGCATCGGTGCTTTTTTCCCGGAGGTGCGCGATAAGCTGCTCAACGTGCTGCAACTACAGCAGCTGGCTGTTAGCAGCCCCTTGGCAGCAGCGGGTGTACGCCAAAAAGCAGCAGAAATTTCTACAGTACCTTTTGAGGCAGCAGTAAATTATGGCAGCAACCGCCAGTACCTGCGATACCTGCTACCGCCTTTAGCGCTGCTGTTACTGGCTGTCTTTTTTCTGCCAGAGCTCATTACGGATAGTACCAGACGACTGGTAAGCTATAAGCAGGAATTTAAGCCAGTTGCGCCCTTTCAGTTTCAGCTGCTCAACGAAGAATTACAAGCCTTCCGCAACGAAGATTATACCCTCAAGCTGCAGTTTGCCGGAAGTACGGTACCCCAGGTTGCTTACCTGGTTACCAATGGCCGGCGGGTAAAAATGCAGAAAGAAGGCAATCTCTTCAGCCATACCTTCTCTAAGCTACAGGAAGCAAAGACGTTTAACTTCGAAGCAGCAGGTTTTGAAAGCGAAGACTATACCCTTAACCTGGCAGAAAGACCTGACCTAAAAGGCTTCCGTGTAAAACTGGAGTATCCGGCCTATCTTAATACAGAAACAGAAGTACTCGAGAATACGGGCAGCTTTCAGGTGCCGGAAGGAACCAGGGTTCAGTGGCAATTCTTTACCGCCGCTACCGACAGTCTGCGGCTCCGTTTTTCTGAGGATAGTGTAGCGATGCAGGGAGCACCCGGCAAAGAACAACAATTGCTCTTTTCAAAAACCATGCTTGCCTCTCAAGCCTATCAGGTAGAGCTTAAGAACCGTTGGAGCCAAAATAAAGAAGAGATTCGCTATGAGCTGGAGGTAATACCAGACCGCCATCCGCAGGTAAGCCTGAATAAATTTACCGATACTCTGCTTTATAATTACCTGGTGCTGGCTGGCAACGTTTCTGATGACCGTGGTCTTACCCGCCTACAGGTACATTATCGATTAAGTGACGAGGGTAAGCAAGAACCAAAATTCAAAAGCATTTCTTTGCCGCTACAGCGGGGTAACCTAAGCCAGACTTATTACTACCGCTGGCAGCTAGACAGCCTTGCTATTGAAGCTGGCGATCGTTTAGAGTACTATGTTCAGGTTTGGGATAACGATGGCGTAAATGGCGCCAAAGCATCTCGTACGGGCATATACATGCTGCAGATGCCAGATGCAGAAGAAGTAAAAGAACAGATCAGCAAAGGAGAAAAACAGGCAGAAAGTCAGCTCGATGAAAATATGAAGCAGGCCCGGCAGCTGAAAGAACAGCTGAAGAAAGCTGAAGAACGCATGCGAGGTAAGAATCAGCTGAACTACCAGGATGAGAAAGTACTTCAGGAAATTATTGAAGAGCGGCAAAAGCTGGAAGAAGCCATTAAGCAGTTACAGGAGCAGCAAGAGCTGCTAAATGAACAGAAGAAACGCTTTGATAAGGAGCAGGACGAAAAAATTGCTGAGAAGGCCCAACAGCTACAGCAGCTAATGGATGAGTTGCTGGACGAAGAAACCAAGAAACTGTACGAAGAGCTTCAAAAACTGCTGGAAGAAAAGAGCAATCCTGAAGAACTGCGCAATGTGCTGGAAAAGCTCAATAAAAAAGAAAATAACCTGGAAAAGGAGCTTGAGCGTAGCCTTGAGCTCTTCAAGCGGATGAAGTTTGAGCACCAGCTGGAGCAAAACCTGAACAAGCTGGAAGAAATGACCAAAGAGCAGGAAGAGCTCGCCGAACAGAGTGAAGAAAAAAATGCAAATTCCGAAGAGCTGGCAAAAGAGCAGGAACAGCTGAACGAAGAATTTAAAGAACTGCAAGAAGACATGAAGGAGCTGCAGGAGCTCAATCAGGACCTCAAAAGCCCTAACAGCATGGAAGATACCCAGCAGCAGGAGCAGGAGATCCAGAAACAGCAACAGGAAAGCAAGGAACAACTTCAGGAGGGTAAGCCTAAAAAAGCCAGCAAATCGCAGCAAAAAGCTGCTGAGCAGATGCAGCAGATGCAAAAGAAAATGCAGCAGATGCAGGGCGGCATGGAAATGGAGGCCCTTCAGGAAAATCTGGACAACCTGCGTGATATTGTGGATAACCTTATAAAACTTTCTTTCGATCAGGAAGCTTTAATGAAGGAGTTCAAGGAAGTAAACCAAAGTGACCCTCGTTTTGTAGAATTAGGCCAGCAGCAACTTAAGCTTAAAGATGATGCAGTGATTCTGGAAGATAGCCTGCGTTCACTGGCTGAGCGGGTATTTCAGATCAAAAGTTTTGTAACCCGTGAAGTAGATGAAATGAACCGTTTCATGGGAGAAAGCGTAGAATCTATTCGGGAACGTAAAAAAGGAGAGGCCTCCGGCAAACAACAATTTGCCATGACTTCTATGAACAATTTGGCCCTTTTGCTAGATGATATCTTACAGCAGATGCAACAGCAAATGGCTGAAGCGATGGGCAACCCGAAGAAAGGTCAGCAAAAGGGGCAGATGCCAACTTTAGGTGAGATGCAGCAACAGCTGAACGAGCAGATACGGGAAATGAAAAAAGGCAGCAAAAGCGGTCGGGAGCTTAGCGAGTCTCTTGCACGCATGGCAGCCGAACAGGAACGTATTCGCGAGGCCCTAAAGGAAATGCAGGAAAAATACGGAAAAGATGGTAAATTGCCCGGGAGCGATGGTTTACAGAAGATGATGGAGCAGACCGAGACCGAGCTAGTGAATAAAAAGCTATCGCGCAATCTGGTAGAACGACAGCAGGAAATAATGACGCGGCTGCTGGAGGCAGAAAAAGCCATGCGGGAACGCGAGTTAGATGAGCAGCGCAAGGGAGAAACAGCAAAAGATTATGAGCAGCAGGCTCCTAAAGCGCTGGAAGAGTACTTAAAACAAAAAGAACGGGAAGTCGAGCTGTTGCGGTCTGTTCCGCCTAAACTCAATCCGTTCTATAAAGAAGAGATTAACAATTATTTCAAGAGATTAGAGCAATAATTTTTAGGACGGGTATGATCAATACAATTAGAATTGAAATTCCTTCTCTCATCGAAAACATCAGGATGATTGAAAGCTTTATCGATAATGCCAAGGAGGAATTTCAATTAGACGACGGCCTGTATGGCAATATAATGATTGCTGTTACCGAATCGGTGAACAATGCCATCAGACATGGCAACCGGATGGACCCAAACAAGAATGTTAAGCTCACGCTGCTCATGCGAGAAGACAATATTCAGTTTGAGATTGAAGATGAAGGCGAAGGTTTCGATTATGATAACCTGCCGGATCCAACCGCCCCGGAAAATATTGAAAAGCCCGGCGGCAGGGGCATCTTCCTGATGAGGCACCTCGCCGACGAGGTAAACTTTAAGAATAAAGGCCGTTTAGTTGAACTTTGTTTTTATTTGAACTAACATGCCTGCCATCAATTTTTTTGAGGAAGATGTTAAGTTAAATCTTCCTCAAAAATCTAAATATAAGGCTTGGATAAAAAATACTGTTTCAAAAGAAGGTGCCAAAATACAGGAACTTAACTTCATTTTTTGCTCTGATGAATATTTGAAAGAAGTTAACGTTACCTATTTACAGCACGATTATTTTACTGACATCATTACATTTGACAACAGCGAAAATCCTGGCCTTTTAGAAGGTGACATATTTATCAGTACGGATCGTATCAAGGAAAACAGCCAGGATTTTAAATCAACCTTTGAAGAAGAATTGCGCCGTGTTATCATTCACGGCGTCTTGCATTTGTTAGGTTTTAAAGACAAATCAGATGCTGAACAACAGCAGATGCGGCAGAAAGAAAATGAGTATTTATCTTTGTACAATCTATTGAACCAAAGCTAATTTTCTTTTGTAAGAATAACACCATTGTTCCACGTGGAACACACGATAAGCTCCCGATCTCATTGCATAAAAAGATTTGTTTCGTCTACAGGGGGTTTCACGTGGAACAGAAGAAGGAGTATAAGAAAAACATATGTTTCCAGAATATGATGTGGTGGTTGTAGGAGCAGGGCATGCTGGCTGTGAAGCCGCACATGCAGCTGCTATGATGGGCTCAAAGGTTTTGCTCATTACCATGAACATGCAAACCATTGCCCAAATGTCTTGTAACCCAGCCATGGGTGGGGTGGCGAAAGGGCAAATTGTTCGAGAAATTGATGCCCTGGGAGGAATGTCCGGAATAATTTCTGATAAATCCACTGTACAGTTTAGAATGCTCAATAGGTCTAAAGGGCCGGCTATGTGGAGTCCGCGAACGCAAAACGACAGAATGCGCTTTGCCGAAGAATGGCGCCTGGCATTAGAACAAACTGCTAATGTGGACATGTGGCAGGAAATGGCCACCGGAATTGTGGTAAAAGAGGGTAGGGTAGTAGGCGTAAGAACCGCGCTGGGTATAGAAATTCTGTCGAAAGCAGTAATCTTGACGAACGGCACCTTTTTAAATGGTATTATCCATATTGGTGAAAAGCAATTTGGTGGTGGCAGAAGCGGCGAAAAGGCTGCAACAGGCATCACAGAGCAGCTTGTACAATTAGGATTTGAAGCAGGCAGGATGAAAACAGGAACGCCTCCACGAATAGATGGTCGTTCCCTCAATTATACCATCATGGAAGAGCAAAGGGGCGATGAACTGCCCGGTGCCTTCTCGTATATGTCAGAGCAGCCTGTGCAGAAGCAGTTACCCTGTTATATTACCTATACTAACGAGGAGGTACATGCCATGCTGCAAACAGGATTCGACCGTTCCCCAATGTTCAATGGTCGCATCAAGGGCCTTGGCCCACGCTACTGCCCTTCCATAGAAGATAAGATTAACCGCTTCGCAGAACGAGACAGACACCAGATATTCGTGGAGCCTGAAGGCTGGAATACGGTTGAAATCTATGTCAATGGTTTTTCAACCTCTCTGCCAGAGGACGTGCAATATAAGGCACTCCGTAAAATTCAGGGTTTTGAAAATGCAAAGATGTTTCGCCCTGGCTACGCAATAGAGTATGATTATTTTCCGCCAACGCAACTGCAGCTCACACTGGAGACAAGACTGGTCGAAAATCTTTACTTTGCCGGTCAGATTAACGGTACCACAGGTTATGAAGAAGCGGCTTGCCAGGGCCTAATTGCTGGTATCAATGCACATAATAAGGTGCATGAAAAAGAGGCGTTTATACCCAAACGGTCAGATGCCTACATTGGCGTGCTAATTGATGACCTGGTAAATAAAGGCACTGATGAACCCTACCGGATGTTTACATCGCGCGCAGAATATAGAATATTGCTCAGGCAGGATAACGCCGATCTCCGCTTAACAGAAATGGGCCATAAATTAGGCCTTGCCTCTGATGAAAGGCTTGAAAGAATGCTGGACAAGAAGAATGATCTGCGAAGACTTCTCAGCGATCTAAAACATAAAAAAGTAAGCCCGGAGCTGGCTAATGCAGGGCTGGAGGGATTCAATACCGCAGGTCTGAAAGAGACTACCAGCGCCTTACAATTACTACGCCGGCCTCAGATTGGCATACAGGAACTTAAAAAACTGGATCAGGAGCTGGGCGCTTATCTGAATACATTTACAGATAATGTACTGGAACAGGCAGAGATCCAGATTAAGTATGAAACCTATATTGATAAAGAGCAGAAGCTGGCAGAACGGATGGAAGGTCTGGAAAACCATATTATCCCAACTCAATTTGATTATAATAAAATAGTGGCCCTTTCGGCAGAAGCAAAACAGAAGTTCAATAAAACACGGCCTGCCACCATTGGCCAGGCAAGCCGTATCAGTGGCGTAACCCCTGCTGATATTTCTGTTTTGACTGTTTATTTAGGTAAGTAAATAAAGATCCATAATGCATCAGGAACTACAGCACTGCCCGCTTTGTCATAGCGGGCAGTTCCGTTTGTTTACCAGCTGTAAAGACTACAGCGTAAGCCAGGAAATATTTTCTGTACAGCAGTGTCAACATTGTGAACTGCTCTTTACAAACCCCAGGCCAAGCGAAGCAACCTTAGGCAACTATTATGAATCTGCCAACTATATCTCCCACACAAATAATGCGAACAGCTTAATCAATAAAGTATACAAACTGGTGAGACAGTATACACTCCTACATAAAACACAGCTGGTAACAACATGGGCTCAAAAAGGGAGCATATTGGATGTTGGCTGCGGTACCGGTCACTTTTTAGAGGCGGCTAAGAAAAATGGATGGCGTACCGAGGGTGTAGAAGTAAATTTACAGGCACGCCAAGTAGCAGAAGAAACCTTAAATCAACGTATTCATGAAAAATTGACAGCTGTTCCATTGTCTAATCGTTTTGAGGCAATTACTTTATGGCATGTGCTGGAACATGTATATGATTTAGGGGCTACAGTTGCGTTATTAAAA
>JASLAE010000110.1 GCA_030147305.1 Cesiribacter sp. | reverse complement strand
TGGCTGTCAGCAACTTTCATGCTCCTGCGCATGCCATTCTATTTTTTTACGTTAATTTCGGCAGTTCCCATTAACCTCTGCTGCTATTGACAGTATGCCCGGACCATTTACGCTTAAGCTTTCTGTGAAAAAACTCATTGGCTTTGGCATAGGACCCATGTTGTTCTGCATGGCATATCTTTTCAACATTCCTGAGGGTTTAGATGCGGCTGCACGTGGAATGCTGGCTGCCACGCTTTGGGTAGGTGCCTGGTGGATCACCGAACCAGTGCCCATTCCAATTTCAGCACTATTACCCATTGTACTCTTACCCTTAGTGGGGGCAGCTACGCTGGAGAGCACAACGGCAGCGTATGGAAATCCTGTAATCTTTCTTTTTCTGGGGGGCTTTATCCTTGCCCTGGCGATGGAGAAGTGGCATCTGCATAAACGCATTGCCCTAAATGTCATTCTGCTGGTGGGCACTCAACAGCGGAGCATGGTGCTGGGGTTTATGCTGGCAACAGGGTTTCTATCGATGTGGATTTCTAATACGGCAACCGCCATGATGATGCTCCCCATTGGGGTGGCTGTAGTTGTTTCGCTTACAGCATTCACCGGTGAGGGTACCCTGGGAAAAAACAATAAGTTCGGCAAGGCACTGATGCTGGGTATAGCGTATGCTGCTTCTATTGGTGGACTGGGAACACTTATTGGCACTCCGGGCAATGCTATTTTTGCAGCTGTTGTGAAGCAACTTTGGGGACAGGAGATCAGCTTTGTGAGCTGGATGTTACAGGGTATTCCTCTAGCTTTGATTCTACTGCTCCTCTGCTGGCTTCTACTGGTCAGAATCTCATTTCCGCTCCCCGCTTCAACAGGTAGTGGATCCAAAGAAATTAAAAATCAGCTTAAGGCCCTCGGCCCTATGAGCAGTGAGGAGAAATGGGTTGTACTGGTTTTTTCACTCACTGCTTTTGCCTGGATCAGCCGCACCTTTCTGCTAAATCCTTTGCTTCCCTCTCTGGACGATAGCATGATTGCCATCACTGCCAGCATTCTGCTTTTTATCATCCCCTCCCGTTCAGCAGGTTATCAACAAGGCTTGCTGAGCTGGGATATTGCTTCCCGGCTTCCATGGGGAATTCTGCTGCTTTTTGGAGGGGGTCTGGCCATTGCAGCTGGCTTTAAAACCTCTGGTCTCGCAGCTTATATAGGTAATCAGATGGAAGTACTGGGCGGGCTTGAGCTTTTTATGGTGCTCATGCTAATTATTGCTACGGTTAACTTTCTGACAGAGATCACTTCTAATGTGGCTACTGCAACCATGATGCTGCCCATCCTAGCTTCCCTTTCTCAGGCTATTGGCGTTCACCCTTATGGCCCCATGCTGGCAGCTTGTCTTGCATCTTCCTGCGCTTTTATGCTGCCGGTCGCAACACCACCCAATGCCGTGGTTTTCAGTTCAGGATACATACAAATGAAAGACATGGTGCGTACTGGTTTTTGGCTTAACCTTATTTCTATCCTGATTATTAGCCTCTGGTTGTATTATGTACTGCCATTGCTCTGGAACATCAACCTGCATCTGCTTCCCAATAATCTGCCTAAAGTACCCTGATCTAATCATTAGTGTTGGTCCTTTTGAAATTATAAGTCCGTGCAGACAGTCATATGCGTTGCGAAGGAATAATGATGCCCTATTATTTGCATCACCGATACCGGCTGTTCCCCGCTTCAGCTACTTTTAGACTGCAGCCTACATGGTTAGAACAAACAAAGCAATCTTTATATATTTATAATCCAGTCCTTTTAAAGAGAAAATGACTAGAGAAAAGTAAATAAAAGAATGAAACTCAAAAGTTCAAAAAACCTTAGAATGACTTTCATTTTCATCATCTCAAATAGCTTCAACTTAAAGTAACGGATTAACCACAAGCTATTCATTAAGTAAAATTTGTGAAGTACCTGTATAATAATGCTTTAATGAACCTACGTTAATCCTTTTAATCTATTAAAACACGGTTTAACAGCTATTCCACATGTGTACTTTATCCCTTGCAAAAAAAATACGCAGACTCAATTTCAGCGCCAGAACTTAGAAAGGTATTAAAGCAGACAGGTAAGATTTTACCCATGACAGAGAATTGCATTGGCTACTTACCTTGTTTATGCTATATTTATTGCGCCAATCTGTATTCCTTTTGAATCCATCATCAGAGCAGTCATTATCAGATCATAACAACCACTGGCTTCAGGAGCTGTATCAGCAGGTTCCGGTAGCTATTGGTGTTTATATGGGCAAAGAACATGTTATTGAATTTGCCAATCTGGTGATGTGTGAATTATGGGGCAGAAAACCGGATCAGGTACTACATAAGCCTTTGTTTGAAGCCCTGCCAGAAGTAGCAAACCAGGGATTCGAAGAGATTCTACAGCAGGTGCTCAGCAGCGGAGAACCCTTTTCAGGTAATGAAATGCCGGTTTTTCTAAAACGAAATAATCAGTTAACACTTTGTTATTTTAACATCCTGTATAAACCCTATCGGGGTGCAGGAGATGAAATATTGGGCATCACCCAAGTTGCTATTGAAGTAACCAACTCTGTGGAAGCCCGAAAAAAGGCAGAGCGCAATGAAGAAATCTTGAATGTCGCGCTTGAAGGCGGTAAGATGGGTACCTGGTACCATGACATCCTGCAGCAGAAAATGTACTGTTCTATTGAGTATGCCAGAATTATGGGCTACAAAGGCGAGTTGTCTGAGTGGAACACTGATAAATTCCTGGAACATATCGTGCCGGAAGATAAAAGCTTTGCCGAAGAAAATATTCAATCATGTTTAAGTAAGGGCCATGCCAATTATGAGGTACGCATAAAGCAACAGGGTAAAGCCACGAGCTGGATCCGTATCATCGGCAAAACAGCCTACAATCTTAAAGGCTTGCCTATTAGTATGTCTGGTATTATCATGGATATTACCGAACAGAAAAAGGGGATCCTGAAAGAAAGGCAACTGGCCGTTGAAAGAGCAGCCAGGGAGGAAGCCGAAAAGCAACACAGGTTCATCAATGAGCTGCTTAGCAAGGCCCCTGCACTCATCTGTACATTTTATGGCCCTAAGTTTATTTTCAGGCTGGTCAATAACCAATACCAGCAGCTCTTTCCGGGTCGTACCCTGGTTGGTAAGCCCATGCTCGAAGCTGTACCAGAGCTAACAGATCAGCCGCTGACCGAAATTATCAGTCAGGTTTATAAAACTGGAGAAACCTATACCGGAAATGAGGTGCCAATTCAGTTAGACCGTACTGGTACAGGAGTGCTGGAAACATATTATTTCAATATTACTTACCAGGCACTGCGTGATGTAAAAGGCGATATCAATGGTATCATGCTTTTTGCTTTTGAAGTTACCGAGCAGGTATTGGCCATACATCAGGTAGAAAACAGCGAAGCCAATTTGCGCATAGCCCTGGAAGCCGGTAAAATGGGCACCTGGCACTTAGATCTGGTTAACAATATTTCCACCCGCTCTTTATTACACGATCAGATCTTTGGCTATAAAACCAAATTTGATAAATGGAGCTTTGAAACATTCATGTCGCATGTTGTGCCGGACGATCGGGAAATGGTGGTGGCTCAATTTGACATTGCACGTAAGTTCGGTGATCTGCGTTTTGAAACTCGAATTTTAAGCGCCGATCGAAAACAGAAATGGATCTCTATACGCGGCCTTACTTTTTACGAAGCAGATAAACCCATCCGCATGGCAGGCGTGGTGACCGACATCACTGAACGCAAGCTGGTGGAGGAAAAGCTAAAGGAGCTTACAGAAGATTTGGCCATGAGCAATATAGAGCTTACAAAAGCCAATGAAGAAATTAAACAACACATGGATGAGCTCTCTCAAACAAACCATAAGCTTAAGCTCACGAATGCCGATCTTGATAATTTTGTATATACAGCCTCACACGACCTGAAAACCCCCATCTCTAACATTGAGGGTTTGATGAAACTCCTTACCCGCAATATTTCTGAGGACAATCTCAAAAATGAAGATGTCCATAAACCCATAAGCCTGATTGAAGCTTCAATTGATCGTTTCAAAAACACCATTTTGGAACTTACCAACATAGCTCGGCTGCAGAAGGATGAGGATCTGGCACCTACTTCTAATATTCCACCCGTAGTGGAAGAAGTGTTGCTGGATTTACAATTAATGATCCAGGAATCAGGCACCCACATCGAAACAAGTTTAGAAACCTGTCCACAGGTGCCCCTCTCTCATAAAAACCTGAAGAGCATTATATATAACCTGCTTTCCAATGCTATCAAATATCGGTCGCCAGACCGCACACCGGTTATTAAGATAAACTGTTCTGCCAATAATCAGGGAATCTTACTCAGCGTACAGGATAATGGCTTAGGGATAAAAGAGAAGAATTTAAGTAAAATATTTTCAATGTTCACCCGTATGCATACCCATGTAGAAGGCTCAGGGGTTGGCCTCTACCTGGTGAAACGTATTGTCGATACTATCGGAGCCAAACTGGATGTAAGTAGTGAAGAAGGCCGGGGTTCTACCTTCCTTATTACTTTTCCCTTTGTGAATGAATAGCTGCTTTTCTGATATGATTGTTGCAGGAGCTTCAACCATTTAAAGGATTAAGAATTTTCAATCCAGAGGGTCCATCAGGAACCACTTAGCAGGAATTATCCGAAAACCGCCTAAAGCTTACAATTATCTATTATTAGGCTCGTTTTTTGTATCTTAGCTGCAAACATCAATAGCATTTGCCATGCAGCTAAAAGGCCTAAACCTGCGCACCCGAAAGGTTTTTATTTTCGCCTTTCTGGGACTTACCTTTCTGGTACTGGCCCTGTTTTATTTCCTGAAACCCCGACAAAACGACCCGGAAGCCATTGTTTTTGCACAACCTGATCCAGATACCTTCAGTGCCTATATCAGTGCTTATACCGTTGGTGTAATCTCAACGGAATCCTCCATTATGGTTCGTTTCACGGCAGATGTGGCTGGTGAAGATCAGCTGGGCCTCGCCCATGCAGATCAGGTATTTTCTCTGGAACCTGATGTAAAAGGAAAAGCCTACTGGACAGACAGCCGCACCCTCTCCTTCCAGCCAGAAGCCCGCCTGAGCGCTGGTACCCTGTACCAGGTAGATCTGCAGCTGCACAAGATCATGGCGGTACCTAAGGCAGCTGATGTTTTCAGCTTTTCTGTAAAAACGATGGAGCAAAACTTCGAATTAGCGGTTGAAGGCATGCGCCCTTATGATAAAAAGGACCTGAAGAAGCAGAAATTTTTAGGAAGCCTGCTTACGGCAGATGTTTCGAATCCTGCTGACATTGAAGCTATGCTGACTGCTACCCAGGGAGGACAAAAACTTGCCACCAGCTGGACTCAGGGTGAAGACCGCAAAACATACCACTTTACTATTGAAGGCGTTACCCGTGGCGAACAGGCATCTGAAGTAAGCCTGAGCTGGAATGGTAAACCTTTAGGCGTAAACAAAACCGGATCAGAAAAACTGGAGGTACCTGCACTGGGTGATTTTAAGCTGATGGAAGGTAAAGTGGTACAGGGAGAAGAGCAGTATATATCGCTTAATTTCTCGGATCCGCTGCTCGATAACCAGGAGCTGGATGGACTGGTACAGCTGGAAGGCAATCCCGACCTGCGTTATGTGGTCAATGAAAATGAATTAAAAGTATATCCATCTGTTCGTCAAACCGGCTCACTTAAAGTAGATGTATCTGCAGGCATCCAGAACATTCTGGGTTATAAAATGCAGCATGCCCATGCGTTGACACTCTTGTTTGAACAAATAAGCCCTGCCGTACGCCTTTTGAGAACTGGCACCATCCTACCCTCAACCGATGGCCTGGTGCTGCCTTTCGAAGCCGTTAGCCTAAAGGCAGTAGATGTTCAAATTGTAAAAATCTACGAAGATCATATCACACAATTCCTACAGGTAAATGGATTGGATGGTCAGCAGGAGCTAAAAAGGGTAGGCAGGCCGTTAGTGCAAAAAACCGTGCCGCTCAATGCTTCCGGCATTACAGATCTGGGGCGCTGGAATCGTTTTCAGCTCGACCTTTCAACCTTTATTACTGCTGAACCAGGGGCTATCTACCAGGTAACGCTTGGCTTTCGCAAGGTACATGCTGTAAACTTTTGCGAAGAAGGCCTGGCTCCCGATGAAGAGTTAACCGAATTCAGCAGCACAGACAAGACCAACTGGGATGAGGCTGACCAGCATTACTATGATGATTATTATTACGAAGACTATTACTACGACGAAGGCTATGATTATAACCAGCGGGACAATCCCTGCCACAGCTCCTATTATGGCCGTAACCGCAGCATCAGCACCAATATTCTAGCTTCTGATCTGGGCATTATTGCCAAACGGGGAGAAGACAATAAACTGTTAGCAGTTGTAACAGATCTTAGAACAACCCAGCCGCTGGCAGGGGTAATGCTTAAAATACTAAATTATCAGCAACGAGAAATTAGCAAAGGCACCACCAATGGGGAGGGCATGGCTGAGTTGTCCATTGAAAAGAAACCATTTTTGCTTGTAGCCAGCTATAATGGTCAAAAAGGCTATCTCAAGTTAGATGATGGCTCAGCCCTCTCCCTTAGCAATTTTAACGTTGCCGGCGAAAAGATAGAAAAAGGGATCAAAGGATTTGTGTATGCAGAACGGGATGTTTGGCGTCCGGGAGACTCGCTCTATGTTAATTTTATCTTGCAGGACCTGGAAAAAACCCTTCCCCCAAATTATCCGGTTGTGATGGAGCTTAGCAATCCGCAGGGGCAGCTGATCCGTAAACTGGTAAAGGCAAACCCGGTGGGTAACATCTATGCTTTTCATACAGCTACAGCCCCCGATGCACCAACCGGCAACTGGACTGCAAAGGTAAAAGCTGGCGGTGCAACCTTCAGTAAGACCATCAAAATTGAAACCATCAAGCCGAACCGCCTCAAGATCCGGATGCAGCTGCCGGATGCTGCCTTACGCTCCGGGGCAGGCAATACGGTAAACCTGCAGGTGACATGGCTGCATGGCGCTGTTGCCAAAAATCTAAAAGCAGATGTTGAAATGGTGCTGGTGCCCGGTGCTACAAGTTTTGCCAAGTACCCTGATTATATCTTCGATGACCCTACCAAAAAATTTGAATCAGAAAGCCAGCAGGTATTTGATGATCGGGTAGATGAAAACGGAAAAGCTTCCTTCATCATAAAAACCAGTAAACAACAGAATGCACCAGGCATGCTAAAAGCCGTGCTTAAGACCAAGGTTTTTGAAGAAGGCGGTGATTTTAGTGTTGACCGGCTTACTTTCCCATACCAGCCTTATGAAAGCTATGTTGGCATAAAAGATAATAGTAAGCAGGGCTATCAGCTTGTGGAAACCGGTAAACAGCATCAGGTTGAGCTTGCTACCGTAGACACTGCAGGAAGGGCTGTAGATCGTCAGCAGCTTGAAGTTGAGCTGATAAAGCTCGACTGGCGCTGGTGGTGGGACGAGCATGAGAACCATGCCAACTACATGAGCCGGCAGTATGAGCAGGTGTATAGCAAAGGTTCTGTGAATACCATCCGGGGCAAAGGCCTCTGGCAGTTCACAGTAGACCATAATGATTGGGGCCGTTACCTGGTTAGGGCAAAGGATCCGATATCGGGCCACACTACCGGTAAAATCATTTACATTGACTGGCCTAACACCTACGATCGCTCCAGCCGTCAAAACCCGGGCGGTGCCGCCATGCTTTCGCTCTCCACGAACAAAGAAAAGTATGCCCCGACGGAAGAAGCGACCATCAGTTTTCCTTCTCCCGCTGCCGGCCGTGCCTTGATTAGTATTGAAAATGGCAGCCGCATCATCCGGACTTTCTGGGCGGAAGTACAAAAAGGCGAAACAGCAGTGGCATTTGCCGTTACTGAAGCTATGACTCCCAATGCCTATGTCCATGTATCACTCCTGCAACCCCATAGCCAAACCACCAATGATCTACCCATTCGGCTCTATGGCGTTGTGCCCCTACTGGTAGAAGACCCAGCCACCCACCTGCAGCCGGAAATTCAGATGCCCGAGAAGCTACAGCCAGAATCGCCATTTTCTATTGCTGTAAAGGAGAAAGCTGGCAGATCCATGAGTTATACGCTAGCCGTGGTGGATGAAGGCCTGCTGGATATTACGAGATTTAAAACACCGGAACCCTGGAAAGCCTTTTATAAACGTGAAACCCTGGGTGTAAAAACCTGGGACATCTATCAGCATGTTATTGGCGCTTATGGCGGCCGCATCGAAAGACTGCTCGCCATTGGAGGTGACGAAGAAGGCCGAAAAACAGAAGGCAGTAAGGTGAACCGCTTTAAGCCTGTTGTCAAATTCCTTGGACCGTTTACACTGGAGAAAGGCAAAACCAATACCCATCAGTTGAGCCTGCAGCCTTATGTTGGCGCTGTTAGGGTCATGGTCGTGGCTGCTGATGACGGCGCTTATGGCCAGGCAGAGAAAGCTGTACCCGTTAGCCAACCCCTTATGCTCCTGGGCACACTACCCCGTGTATTGGGGCCTGGAGAAAGTGTAAGCTTACCAGTGAGTGTTTTTGCTATGGAAGAAGGTATCCGTGAGGTAGCGGTTGAAATAAAGCAAAATGGCTTGTTGAATCTGGAAGGTGATGCCCGTCAGCAAATAAGTTTTAGTCAGCCAGATGACAAAATCCTCTATTTCAATTTGGGTGTGAAGCCGCGCGTGGGCGCTGGTAAAATTAGCATTCAGGCAACTGCTGGAAACCACAAAGCCAGGCATGAGATAGACATCCCTGTTCGCAATCCTAATCCTCCTGCCACAACCGTATACCAAAGTCTGATTGAGCCGGGACAGCGCTGGCAGGAAAGCTTTTCGGCTCCAGGCATGGCAGGCACCAACAAAGCTATGCTGGAAGTCTCCAACATGCCTTCCTTAAACCTGGGCAAGCGGCTTCAGTATTTAATCCAATACCCTTATGGTTGCATTGAACAGACCGTATCTTCAGTTTTTCCACAGCTAATTGTGCAGGCCACAACCGAGCTTGATGAAAATGCTAAATTACGCATCGAAAGAAACACAAAGGCTGCCATTGAGCGCATAAAAGGCTTTCAGCTCAGCAGCGGCGGGTTCAGCTACTGGCCCGGCAACCTGGACGGTGATGAATGGGGCACCAATTATGCAGGCCATTTTCTGATAGAAGCAGCCAATCGGGGTTATGCTGTTCCAGAAGATCTCTTGAATCGCTGGAAAAAATATCAAAAGCAAAAAGCAGAAAACTGGCAGCGGAATAGCCGCTACAACGATGATCTGAGCCAGGCATACCGCCTATACACCCTGGCCCTGGCCAAAGCACCGGAAACCGGAGCCATGAATCGTTTTAGAGAACAACCTGGTCTCAGTGTTGCCGCACAATGGCGACTGGCCGCTGCCTATGCACTGGCAGGACAGAAGGAACTGGCATCCGGCATGGTAGCTAAACTCTCCAAAGCAGTGCCCACCTATACATCGCCTGGCGAAACCTATGGCTCATCGCTGCGGGATCAGGCCATGATTCTGGAAACACTTCTTTTACTGGATAAAGATGCTGAAGCTATGGACCTGATGCTTAAAATTTCCGATGCCCTGAATACAGATAGCTGGATGAGCACACAAACCACTGCCTATTGCCTGATTGCAGGTAGTAAGCTCTATGAAAAGAGCAAACCAGCCGGTAGCATGGCCTTCAGTTATGACCTCAATAAAAAAACTGAAAAAGGCGCCACTGCATTGCCAGTAGTACGCAAAGAGCTTGCCATTGCTGAGGATGGCAGTAACCAGTTCTCAGTAAGCAACAGTGGACAAGGCAGACTGTATGCTCGCTTATATGTAACGGGTACTCCCCTTGCCGGAGAAGAAACCAATGCAGAGCACCAGTTAAACTTGAGCGTTACCTACCGCGATATGGAAGGCAATATCATTGACCCGAAAAGCATTGAGCAGGGCACTGATTTTCTGGCAGAAGTGAGTGTAAGCAATCCCGGCATGCGGGGAGACTATCAGAACCTGGCACTTTCCCAAATATTTCCGTCTGGCTGGGAAATTCATAATACGCGTATGGATAGCCCACAGACTGGTAGCAGTAATAATTTCGATTACCAGGATATTCGTGATGATCGTGTTTATACCTTCTTTAGCCTGGCAGCACGGCAAAAGAAATCTTTCACAGTCTTACTGAATGCAAGCTATAGCGGTAAGTTTTATTTGCCTGCTGTAAGCTGCGAAGCCATGTATGATGCAAACATCAATGCCCGCAAGGCTGGTACCTGGGTTACGGTTGGTAAGGCAGGAATGGCACAGCAATAATTGGTGAGAGAAGCTTTTGATCTCCAGCTTAAACATCCATGTAAACCAAAGAAGAAGACTTCTGAACATAAAAAAATTTTTATAAGAACAGAATGAAGCTTTATCTCCTATCCATAATACCAAAACGTTTCCATTGGAAGCAGCTGCTTTGGATAGGCACCTTAGGTTTCGCTGTCTTTCTTTCAATCCCACCACAACTCTTCAGAACCCCTTATGCAACTGTATTAACAGATGCTGAGGGAGCGCTGCTTGAAGCTCAGCTGGCCACAGATGGTCAGTGGCGCTTTCCGGCAGCTGAACAGGTGCCGGAAAAGTTTGCAAAGGCACTGCTGACTTTTGAAGATAGATACTTTTATCTGCACCCTGGTTTTAATCCAGTAGCCATGGGAAAAGCACTGCTGGATAATCTTCAGGCCGGTAAAGTGGTAAGGGGTGGCAGCACTATCAGCATGCAGGTAATACGCCTGAGCAGGCAGGATCAGAAACGCACCTATGGCGAAAAATTCCTGGAATTGTTCCTGGCCTTAAGATTGGAACTGCATTACTCAAAGGCAGAAATTTTACAAATGTATGCTACCCATGCTCCTTTTGGTGGCAATACGGTGGGTTTGCAGGCAGCATGCTGGCGATACTATAAACGTCCAGCTCAGGAACTATCGTGGGCAGAAGCGGCCACGCTGGCCGTCCTTCCAAATGCGCCTTCCCTGATATTTCCCGGCAAAAACCAGCAGCTGCTCTTACATAAACGTAACCGATTGCTTAAGTCCCTATTGCTGGCAGATGATCTGGACAGTACCACCTATAAGCTTGCGCTTCATGAAGAGCTGCCTGGTCGTCCCCATCCATTCCCCAACCTTGCCAGGCACCTGTTGCTCAGAACGATCAAGGATGGCCGGCAGGGAGTGCTCACCCAAACCACCCTTAACAAAGCACTGCAGGAGCAGATAACGGGGCTGGTGGCAAAGCATCATTACCAGCTCTCCGGCAATCAGATTCACAATGCAGCCGTGCTGGTGCTGGATACTGAAACAGGAAATACCCTGGCCTATGTTGGGAATGCCGGAGTAGCAGACAACCAGGAACATGGCGGGGCGGTAGACATTATTGCCGCAGCACGCAGCACCGGTAGCATCTTAAAACCTTTCCTATATGCAGCTGCGCTGGACGAAGGGCGAATTCTGCCACAGACCCTGCTGCCAGATGTGCCTTTTTACCAGAAAGGATTTAATCCACAAAATTTCAACAGATCATTTGAGGGAGCCGTTCCTGCCAGTCAGGCACTTGCCCGCTCGCTTAATGTGCCCTATGTATATTTATTACAGGAATATGGAGTGGAGCGCTTTCACCACCTGTTGCAACGGCTAGGGATGACTACTGTAAAGCAGAGACCAAACCATTATGGTCTGTCGCTGGTTTTAGGTGGTGCCGAGGGTTCCCTATGGGACCTAACCGGCATGTATGCCTCTATGGCACGTTCGCTAAATCACTTCTATCCTTACCAGCAGCGGTATAGCCCAACAGACTATCATCCAGCTACTTATCAGCATAGGCCAAATGAAAGGTCAAAGAAGCTGGAGAACCATTCGCCGATATCTGCCGCAGCACTTTGGTATACTTTTGAAGCCCTTGTTGAAGTGAATCGCCCCGAAACGGAAGGCGCCTGGAAACAATTTTCATCGACCCGCCGCATTGCCTGGAAAACGGGTACTTCCTATGGCTTTCGAGATGGCTGGGCAATCGGTGTAACGCCCGAATTCACGGTTGGGGTATGGGTGGGCAATGCAGACGGAGAAGGAAGGCCGGGTCTAACTGGTATAGAAGCTGCTGCTCCGCTCATGTTTGATGTATTTTCTGCCCTTCCGCCA
>JASLAE010000095.1 GCA_030147305.1 Cesiribacter sp. | reverse complement strand
CAACAGCAGTTTTGCGCCTGGCAGCAACGCCTGAAGTTCTGCCAGGTGTTTCTCCTGAAAGGGATATGGCTCTGACGACAGGAGTACCACATCGGGCCCCAGCATCTGCATGGCTTCTTCACTTAATTCAGGATAGCGTGACTGGGCTGCTACCGCATTAGTGTAACCACATCTTGCCAGCATATTGTCAATAAACGTATTGCTGCCAGCTGCCATCCAGGGTTTACGCCAGATCAGGTACAACACCTTTTCTGCTCTGTGCAGCCTGGGTAGCTCCCCAAAACCTTTTCTAATGCTTTCTGCTAAAGCTATGGCAGGTGCTTCCCGGTTGGTAAGTTCACCTACCATTTGCATCATCTGTAAGGAATCTTCCAAGGTATAAATATCACTCATCCAGACGGGAAATTCCTGCGCCAGCGCTTCAATAGCACCTTGCTCGTTTTCCTCTTTATTACCAATGATCAGGTCTGGCTGAAGGATGCGGATGCTATCGGGGTGTAGCGTTTTAGTACCACCTACTACTGTTTTCTGCTTACGCCATGCCTCAGGATGCACACAAAATTTAGTAATCCCCACAACCTCCTCCTCTAGACCCAGACTATAGAGTAACTCCGTCTGGGAAGGAACAAGGGAAATAATTCGTCGGGGCGGCCAGTCAATCTTCAGCTGCCGCCCCATCTGATCAATAAAGGTTTTCATTTTATATGAGAATGTCCCTGCAGGCTAATATAAGGCTCCTGCTCATTGACTATCAGGGTTTAAATAGCATACTCCCTGATCATAGTTTCTTTGCCTCCTGAATATAACGGAAATCATGGTTATTGGGCAACTCCTTCAAAAATGCCACCATCAGCCGGATGATGTTTTCAACATCTTCTTTATGGACTATTTCTACCGTTGTATGCATGTACTTCAGTGGTAGAGAAATAAGGGTTGAAGCCACTCCCTCGCTTGAGTAAGCAAAAGCGTCGGTATCAGTACCGGTGGCTCTGCTTGCGGCAGCACGCTGAATTGGCACATTAGCTCGTTGCGCTACATCAATAACCATCTGCAGCAGCTTGTGCTGTACTGCAGGACCATAGGTTAAAACAGGCCCCTTCCCGCACTGCAGGTCGCCACTGATGATCTTATTATATCCTGGTGAAGTAGTATCATGGGTGACATCGGTAATCAGCGCAAGCTGTGGGCGAATGCGATGTGCAATCATTTCCGCACCCCGCAGACCTACTTCCTCTTGCACAGCATTGACAATGTAGAGGCCGAAATCAGGCCGAAAGCCTTCTTCATGCAGCCTGCGGGCTACTTCTGCAATCATGTAACCACCAATTCTATTATCCAGGGCACGGCCACAGTAGTACTTTTCATTAATTTCCATCAGTTCATCATCGAAGGTGATGACGGTACCTACATGCACGCCCAGGTTCTCTACTTCTTCGCGATTACTGGCGCCTATATCTATAAACACGTTTTCCTGTGTTGGCTTAGGCTCATCATCTTTTTTACGCACGTGGATAGCCGGCCAGCCAAAAACACCCTTTACAATGCCCTTGTGCGTGTGCAAATTTACCCGCTTGGAAGGCGCTATGCTAAAGTCAGAACCACCATTACGCTTTACATAAATGAACCCCTGGTCTGTAATATAATTTACAAACCAGCTGATCTCATCGGCATGGGCTTCTATGACTACTTTATATTTTGCTTCCGGATTTATGACTGCTACTGCCGTACCATAGGTATCGGTAAACCAGCTGTCTGCATAAGGCTTTATATAATCAAGCCACAGCTGCTGGCCCGAGCTTTCGAAACCGGTTGGAGAGGGATTGTTGAGATAGCGGTATAAAAATTTATGATTTTCTTCCATATATAAAACTGTTCAACCGTAAGTACATACAGTCTACTCTGGAATAATACTATTTGTTGGCAAAAATGCCCTTTACTTTAGCACATCCGCTTGGCGCTCTTCCCCTTAAATGGGTAAAAAGAAGCTGGTTTTCTACTACCGGGCTGGTGGTTGGCAGCATGGCGCCAGACTATGAATATTTTTTAAAACAGCAGCCCTCTCCTACCTTAAGCGAGACTGGCTGGGGTGCACTGCTGTTTGATTTTCCACTGGCCATACTGGTGGCACTGGTGTTCCATTTGCTGGTAAAGCAGCCCCTGATCCGGCATTTGCCAGCGCCTTTCGACCTCCGCCTGAGCGGATATGCACAGACGTCCTTTCTCACCTATCTGGGACGACATTGGGCTGTGTTTCTACTATCTGTGGTGCTTGGCATCGCCAGTCATTTGTTCCTCGATTGGGTAACCAATCCAAGTGCCGGCCCATTTTCCAATACACTATTTACCAGAGCCATGGTAATTGGTCCGCTCAAAGAAATGCCCTTAACCCTGACGGAACGTAGCTTTGATGTACTGGCTACACTCCTGATTTTCATCATACTGCTAAAGACTGTAAAACCAGCAGTTAACTTTTTGAAGGTGCCGGCTGCGCGTAAACTCCTCTATTGGAGTATCATAATCGTTTCCGTGGCCGCCCTGATGCTGTGGGAATGGTATGAGGTTGCCGGGTTCGAAGGTTTTGCCAAAGGCATTACCACCTTTCTCTGGGCTGGAGCCTTTAGCCTGGTGCTGGCATCTGTATTCATAAGAGTATGGAGCCGTGCAATAGGGCAGACTTCCGAAAGTCCTGCCCCTGAACAGCGCCAATGATTTAAAAGCGATTGCCTAAAACATCTTGGCTTTTGGAGGGGAACAATCCCTAATTTCCGCCGGCAACCGCTGATACTGCCTAATGATAAACTAGCAAATAGCGGAACCTGATCCCAGGCCAGTCAGTGCGCTTTGCAATACACTTCCCTATCCGCTTTTCCTGTTATACCTACAGGCTATCAGCTGCTGTAGTAGTTTTGATGTAGTGTAATTATTATATAGCCAAATCCAGAGCAATCACAGGCAATGGATGTATTTCTCAAACAGCCCTGGCATGCATCAGGCCTGTTTTATTCTTTTAAAGAACCGTTAATGAAATTCATTAGGCACAGTAAATCCTTGAGGAGCACGCTATAATCAAATGAATGTTGTTATATAATATCATTCCCTTTGAATTGATGGTACTTTTTCTCAATTTATAGAGCAGGTGTCTACTTATTCAAAATGAAACATTTTTCTAATTCTTTCTCCATTGGTATAGGCTTGTTAAGCCTTTTACTGCTTTCAGCAACGGCCAATGCCAGCCATATCAAAGCTGGAGAAATTATTGCCCGCCGGTTGGATGCCCAAAGCCTTACCTATGAAATTACCCTTCGCGGTTATGCAGATCGGGATTCTCAGGTAATTTTTGGCAGCAATGGTACACTGGACTTCGGCGATGGCACCTCCATAATGTTAACCAATGACTTAGATCCAAACAAGCCGGAATACATTCCCCGAACGGCCATCAGTGAAGATACCTGGATGTACGAGCTAAAGATCAATCATACTTATTCGGCTGCCCAATCTTATATCATTTCTTTCAGGGAGTTTTACCGTAATGAAGGCATCCTGAACATGGACGAATCAGTCAATATGCCTTTCTATTTGGAAACTGCAATAAATATTGATCCCTTCATGGGCATCAATAACACCCCTGAGCTACGGAGAGCGCCCATGGATTACGCCTTACTCGGCAAAACCTATCACCATCAGCCTGGCGGTTTCGATGCAGATGGAGATAGCCTCTCATACCGAATGGTAGCACCACGGCAGGACCAGAGTACAGCAGTAAAGAATTACCGCTATCCCCATCGTACATTCCCCGCCGGCGATCCGCGAAATGCCAGCAGCGAAACCGGTGGCGAAGCTTATTTCAGCATTAACCCAGTTTCTGGAGATATTATCTGGGATGCTCCCGGCACAGCAGGACAGTATAACGTAGCTTTTCAGGTAGTGGAATGGCGAAAAATAAATGGTATTTATTACCAACTAGGCTTTGTAACGCGAGATATGCAGATCATAGTGGAGGATTCGGGAGGTATGCAGCCTCAACTCAATTTTCCTTTTATGGATGAGCGGGTTAACCCTGCAACCGGCGAAACCCTTAGCTGGACCATTACCGCCACTGCCCCCAGTGCAGAAGACAGTGTAGTACTGGAGATATGGGGTGATTTTCCAATTCGTACAGATGCGACAATTAGCAATCGGGTAGTACGCGCAAAAGGAGAAGCTACTATTACCATTGAATGGACCGGCGAAGAGAATATAGGCCAGCATTATCAATTAATAGCACGTTCTTACTATCCTGCCACGCCAAATTTTACACGCAACCAAAGCACCTATCTTTATTATAATGCTTCTGACCCACTAGGTGTGCCAGATATTGCAGCTGGCGCAATTAAGGTTTTTCCAAATCCGGTAACAGAGCAGGGCTTCAGTATTAGCTTACCGGCGTCTACCGGTAAAGAAGTTGTTCTGCAACTCTATAACGTAAAGGGGCAATTGGTGCTGGCAGAGCTGGTTCCGGCAGCAGCACAGCAGCATCTTGTCCGGCTGCCAAATGCTACCAAAGGCATTTACCTGCTCTTGCTTCAGCACAATGGTAATACCTATCGACACAAACTTATAGTGCAATAGAAGCCACAGTCCATTAAAAAGGCCGCTCGAGAGCGGCCTTTTTATGTTATACATGTGAGATAACTTATTCTTTATTTTCCGCCAGCACCTGCTTTTGGGTTTTAATGCGGTCTACGACCAGTTCGCCAACAGCCTGGCCCTGCTTTACACCCTCGGTAATAGCCGGCATGTAGTGGATACCACCATACAAACGGCTGATGGCCGCCTCTTCTGCCGCTTCTGAGAAAGAGTTAAAGTTACGAACAGGTAAGCCAAAGCGTACTTCTGTTGAATCTGCAAAGCTGAAATTATCGCCAAAGAGCGAAGTGAGCGTAACACTGGCAGCAGTAGATATTACACTATGCCCGCTGGGATATTCTGGGAAAGGCGGTGTTTGTAACAGGGGGGTCCAGCTTTCGTCGATGTAGCGGTTAATCAGGGTCTCCGGCCGTATTACATTGCTTCTGTACTTTTCGTCCCAGCAACTAATGAAACCATCGGCCAGGGATACAGCCGTAAGTGCATATACCTGTGCTGTTCTGGTTAAATCTGTATTGGCTTTCTGACAGGCAATTTTAGCAATGCCCATCCAGTGCCCGCCAGGCGTTATTTTTTTGGTAGCGAACATCACATGCCCGCGCACATTCATCACAAAGGGGTTACAATCCCAGAAGCTGGCAATTTCCTTTTGCTCCTCACTCAGATTTTTGCCGGTTTCAAAAACATGGGTTACCTGCTTCATAAAAGGACTATCCTTGTCTGCGCTGAAAGCAACAGGCCTGCCGGGTACAAACTGATTACAGGAGTCAAGCACAAATGGCCGTATTTTAGCCCAATGTGGCTCAATCGCTTCCATATAAGCAGGGGGTGTAGGCTGCCACTTATCAGGTTCGCTGCTGATGGAATGCTTTTCGAAAGTACGGGTTTCTTTATAATTATCTTTGCTGGCCCAGGCAAGTATGTGGGCAGAAGCCTGCTGGCTATAGGCCAGGGACTGCTGCAGTAACGCTTCAGACATACCCTGTTCCAGGAGGCTGGCATGCCACTGCTGGCGGTATTCCTCCAGTTTTTCTTCAGAAAAAATCAGTGACTGGCCTGTGAGCAAAAAGGCATCTACCGCTGCCACCTCGTAGTTAATGGGCTTTGTAGGCGCAGGCAGAGGCGAAAGTTCATTAAGCTGGTTACCGAGCGGTTCATACAAAGAATCCTGCAGGGCCAGCACCTCATAAGCAGCCACACTGGCATAAGCATAAATTCTGCTAGCTACCGGCGGAGAGAAAATATCATGGATAATTACACTTGTAAGCTGATGCATGCTTTCATGCAGTGCCTCAGGCGCAACGGTAACCTCTTTCTGGGGTTGCTGGCTGCATCCCCAGAAGGTAAGCAGCAACAATGAAGTAGAGTAAACACTCCTTTTCATAAAAATTTATTTTGATTGGTTACTTTAACCTGCATCTAGAACCTAAACTCAGATGGAATTTAATTAATTCCCTGCAGTGCTGCAAACGTATTCGTGCGTCATTGTTTATTTCGCTGATGCCATCCTTTAATTTCCAGAGACTTCCACTGTTTTGGTACGCGTTTCTCTGATTGCACCAGCCCAGCATCTGTAATTTCCAGCCCACCAAAGCCGGCCAGCACGGCCTGTAGCATACCGCCGGCGCCTGTAGCAAAATAGGGATTAGTGCCTCCAGCAGTTTCTGATAGTACACCAAAGGGTGGCACCTTGTTGGGCTGATAGCTCTTTAGAAAAATATCGTAGGCTTTTTGTGTTTCTCCTAAATCTGCATACAGCGCAGCCAATACTGAAAACCCCATCGCAGGGCCCTCCGGCGACATGCGCGGTTCGTAGTAATTCAGGTCTTTCCGGACCTGGGCCTCATCCGTGATCATGCCAAGGGGGTAAGCCAGCAGGTTTACATCTGCCTGCTTGATTATTACCCCATCATAGGCGGCATTCTCTTTGGTGGTGCCATCGGGAAATTTCAGGATAGGGATGTTATCTGCAACATGCTCCCAGTCAGGATCTGCCTGCAGGTTTAACTCACGGGCGGCTTGCGTGGCATAGCGTAGTGCTGTAATGGCCATGGCATTGGTAAAAGCATTGTTATCAATATTTTCCTGCCATTCGTTAGCGCCAATAACGTTATTAATGTCATAACGGCCGGGGCCATTGCGCTCTACCCGGCTGGTCCAGAAATCGGCTGCTTCTTTCAGGACCGGATAGCCGCGGGTGCGCAGCCATTCCTGATCGCCGGTAACCTGGTAATATTTCCAGAAAGCCCAGGCCACACTGCCAGTAATGTGGTGCTGAAAGGGGCCGGTGAGCGCCCAGACCGGTGTATCTTCACTGCCATCGGCAGAGGACTCCCAGGGAAACATCGCACCCTTGTAACCATGGGAAAAGGCATTTTTCTTGGCGGCTTCAAGTCGCTGGAAGCGGTACTCCAGCAGCGATTTTGCTATATCGGGCTGCAGCATCAGCAGCGGAGGGTACATCCACAGCTCGGTATCCCAGAAAACGTGTCCGTTGTAGCCCAGGCCAGACAAACCCATGGGAGACAGGCTTAAGGCCGTGCCTGCGCGTGCAAAAGAGTAAAGATGATACAGTGCAAAGCGAATGTCTTTTTGCACCTGCAGGTCTCCTTCCACAACAATATCGCTTTTCCAAAGTTCTTCCCAGGCGGCATTGTGGCGCTGCAGCAGCCGATCTGTCCCTTCCAGCATGGCAAAGATGGTAAGTCGCTCAGCCTCGTTGTGCGGGTCTTCAAAATCTGCTGTAGAGGTGGCAGAAGAAACCATGGCAAAGCGATAAGTCTCCCCTGCTTTCATTTTTTTATAGAACTTGGCCAGGTGCATGTTATAATCCCAGTCTTCGTGGATGAGCTGCGGCTCCTGCCCATGAGGTTCCGTAAAAATAAAGCTATTGGAAGCTGCCACCGTGTGCTTGCCCGAGGGGCTTTTACCTACAGATGTTAACAGGGGTATTTTAACATGCGGCCTGTCTATTTCACTGTAATAGTTGCGTACATCGCTTAAGTGATTAGGCGCTTCAATCACGCTCATGGGTATCACGGTAACAGCCTTCTTTGCCCGCAGCTCAACAATGGTAAGGGCGGTATAAGGCAGGTGGCGCAACGACATCAGCGTGTGGGTCACCGACAGCTTCTCACCTACCTCAAAGGTGGTGGTAAGCGCAGCTTTTTTCATGTCCAGCGACTGCCGGTAGTCCTGGATATCCTGCCGGCTGATGCGCCGGCCATCTACATCCAGGTTCA
Organism: Cesiribacter sp.; assembly: GCA_030147305.1. Lineage (GTDB taxonomy): Bacteria > Bacteroidota > Bacteroidia > Cytophagales > Cyclobacteriaceae > Cesiribacter. Next base: position 6,983 of record JASLAE010000095.1, on the reverse strand, counting down.
TGTTAGCATGGTTGAAGGTTTTCAGGATATTGGAAACCCTGCCACGCTGGTAATTGTCGAAAACCCCGTTGAGCACCACATCTGCTACTTTCATGGGTTCAGGAGAAGACACAAGGCCTACCATTCCATTAGCGACGGTTACACCATAATAATTAGCCGGGTCAATCTTTTCTGCTACGATGTGCCAGGGAGATTGCGCCATTGACTGGCGGGAATCCTGTGCTTTAGCAGTAAAACCTACGAACAGGAAGAAGACAAAAAAAAATTTTCTCATTGCAAAAGGGGCTTTATACGGTTTGGCTGAAGAAGTTGCAAAGAAGCATTGTTTCTGCTGATCATGATAACATCCTGCCCCTGCAGCTTTATTTTCTGCATATCCCGTACCTGACCCTCTATCAGCAGTCCACTTTTAGCAGGTGGCACTACCCTAAATTGTCCATTGCCGATGTTGTGCAGCAGGGTACCATAGTCGGCATCGTAGCGGCCCCGCTGAATATTTACTTCCCAGAAATTACCCCCGGACAAGATATCTGTTTTGCCATCCTGGTCAAAGTCCAGTAGCATAAAGGCCTGTATAGGCGAGAACTGGGCCTGTTCCGGCAAAGGCTGAAAGCTAAAATCGCCCTTACCATCATTTATGAAAATGCCGGACCGAAACTCATAAGCATAGCGCTTTTCTGCTTCGTTCATCATTTCTTTACTGAACAGCTGGGTCTGGTCTGTGGCTGCAAAGTCACCATAACCCACAAACTTCCCTTTAACTGCCCGGAGCTGGCCCACCAACTCATCTTTGGTCGCAAACAAATATTCTTTGCCGCCCGCATAATGGTAAATCAGCTGATCTTTTTTACCATTTCCATCAAAATCATGGATGTACATGCTTACGGGCTCCTCTTCGCTGGCTCTGTATCTTGAATTAAGCCCAAGGTTACCCCCGATAAGATCCTGGTCGCCATCGCCATCCATGTCTGCGGCTGCTATCGTGTTCCACCAGCCATGCGAATGTTGGAGTGATGAGACATCGGCTTTTTCAAGAGCTCCCTCCCTGTTCATGAAGAGGGTCAGTGGCATCCATTCGCCCACCAGTGCCAAATCCTGGAGACCATTGCCATCCAGGTCGGCCCATACAGCGTCTTTTACCATGCCTGCATTTGCCAGGCCTTCTACCTGTGCTGTAATATCCTGGAAGCGACCCTTTCCTTTATTTTGTAACAGGTAACTATTGGGGGTAATACCATAATTCCAGGGCACTACCCTGCCACCAATGAAGAGATCCATATCGCCATCAGCATCAAAATCTGATGCCGCTACGCAAGAGGCATTTACAAAAATACCGGGTGCTGCCTGCTGATCACGGCTAAAATTTCCCCGGCCATCGTTCTTATAGAAACGCACTGCCAGGTTAGGACTTTTTCCCTGGAACTCATTTCCACCGCTTACCACCACCAGATCCAGGCTTTTATCGCCATTGTAGTCTACAAAAGTAGCTCCCACATCTTCGGCCACACTATCAGCTCTAAAAGTAGCCTCGCTTGTTTTCTGTACACCTCCCGGGGTTTGTAGAAACAGGCTGCCTTGCTGGCGCTTGGCACCCCCTACAAAGAAATCGTCCAGGCCATCACCATTTACATCGCCCACTGCCAGCTTAGGGCCTTCGGTAGAGGTCATGTGTGGAATAAGGCCTTCGCGGTTAAACTCGATGAAATCATTCTCCTGATGGGTGTAGGGAACCTCCAGGGCCGTAAAGGTTGAGAAGACTGCGTCACCTGCTCGGGTGAAGCTGTACTTGCCAGAGGCCTCCTGTTGCTTCAGCGTGAGCGTCTGGTTGGCTTTTACATTGTGGAGCTCCTGAAAGCTTAGGTCCGGCCAGACAACGATAAGCGTTTCGATAACAGAATCTTTCCCCAAACCTACAGTGATATCGTCACATACGGCAGACTGATAACCACGCGTGGTGTAATGCTCAAAAGCAAGGACTTCATCTCCTTTGGGAACAATCACTTTTGCGCCGACACCAAAAGGATTTTTTCCATTACCCTGCAGCCGTACCTTCAGGTAATTGTTATCTGCTTTGCCTTCTGCAATTGTCAGGTTTTTATAGATGAAAGCAGGTTGATCCACATTATTGGTGATCAGGTCCAGGTCGCCATCGCCATCCAGATCGGCATAGGCCGCACCATTAGAGAAAGAATCCTGATTAAGGCCCCAGCTTTTGCCTACATCTTCGAATGCCAGGCCACCTTTATTACGAAATGCTGCATTGGGGATCTTCACAACCGGCATTTTCTCCGTCAGGAGCAGATCTTCCTCATTGATGTTACCTTCCAGCTTGGTCTGTACAGCCTCATTAGAGACATAATTGATATAGTCCAGGTCGTTGGAGCGGCGTTTGATGCCATTGGCAATATATATGTCTTTGTACCCATCCAGGTCAAGATCTGCCAGCAGGCCGGACCAGCTCCAGTCCGTAGCGGCAATGCCTGCCTGCAACCCAATTTCGCTAAAGCGGCCATTGCCCTGGTTTAGTTGTAAGGTGTTGCGGGCAAACTGGTGGTTATAGCCATAGCTCAGCTTAAAATTATATACCTCGTAGGCCTCTTCGCCACCGGAAGCTTTTAGTTTTACAGGATCTGATGGCAGCATGTCTACAGAAAGGATATCAGGCAGTCCGTCGTTGTTAATGTCGGCGATATCGTTACCCATGGAATAGCGGGTGGTATGGCCCATGGCAGTGGTCAGGCTTTCTGTAAAGGTGCCATTGCCATTGTTCAGATAAAGGTAATCGTTCTCATGAAAGTCGTTGCCCACATAGATATCAGGGTAACCATCCCAGTTGATGTCTGCAACTGTTACGCCCAGCCCATAGCCCAGGGCACTGCTATAGATACCGCTTTCTTTGGTCACCTCAACAAAGGTATTACCATCGTTGCGCATGAGTTTATCTCCTGCCAGCGGATGGGTTTCCTTCCGCAGGTCTGATTTGGCAAATGTACCATTAGAGTGCACCGAATGGTTGAGCATGTACATGTCCAGGTCGCCATCCAGATCATAATCGAAGAAAGCTGCCTGGGTAGAAAAGCCTTTCAGGTCCAGTCCCCAGGCTTTGGCTTCATCGGCAAAAACGGGTACCCCCTGTGCATTATTTCCTTTGTTGATGTAGAGCTGGTTTTTACCTACAATGTTCTGAAAGTCGCCCAGCTGACTTACATAAATATCCAGCTTTCCATCGCCATTCACATCGGCCATGGTTACGCCTGTTTTCCAGCCCTTTTTGCCTGCTACCTTGGCTACGCCGGTAATATCTTCAAACTTAAAATCTCCGCGGTTCAGGTACAGGCGGTTCTCGGTTTGATTGGCAGTGAAATAAAGGTCGGGCAGGCCATCTCCATTGAGGTCGCCAGCTGCCACACCACCGCCATTGTAGAAATAGAGGTATGAGAAAATATTATGCTGAACTGTTTCGGTTAGCTTGTTTTCAAAGGTAACACCACTGTGTTCCGGCGTAATAAGCTCAAATCTGGGTGCATCATCGGTATTACAACCAGTTATATAGAACACTATGACAACCAGCGCTGCCAAAGCCTTTCGATTATTTATATGCATATACTTGCACCGTTTCATTATTTCTGGCAAAAAGCACCATTTTTTTTCCATTGGCAGCTGCTAAAACAGCTGCCCCATTTACGACTCCCTTTACTTTAAGACCAGTTTGTTGTGGCTTTAGCACCTTAAACTGGCGATCGCTCTCTACCTTTACTAAGATGCCTTCATTCGCATCATAGCGTCCTTCTTCGGGTTTGGTGCTCCCGAAATTCCCTCCTAGTAAAAGTTCCTGCTTGCCATCACCATCAAAATCTTCGACCAGAATAGCGCGTACCGGAGAGTACTGCACCTCTGCAGGCAGGGCCTGAACAGTATAAGTACCATCACCATTGTTAAAGACAACACTGCTGGCGAGGGTATGGGCTACCCGCCGCAGGGCATTTCCCAGCTCTTCCTCCGTAAACACCTGCTGAACGGTCTGTCCTGCATAGGCCTGGTAGGTCGTGTATTTTTTCTTGAGGTTGGTGAGTTGCTTTACCAGATCGTGCCGCAGCACGATAGGATACTCCTTTCCATCAATTGTGCGGGCAAAAATATGCTCCAGCGTCTGATTATTATCAAAATCAGCCACATACAGGGCCAGCGGCGATGCTGCTGTGGCTGAAAATTTGGAATTAAGGCCCCAGTTGCCCACAACAAAGTCGATGTTGCCATCACCATCCAGATCGGTGGCAGCGATGCTGTTCCACCAGCCTTCCGATTCTTCCAGACCTTCGGTGTTATAGAGCCGCTCCAGGTTTGCTCCGTTATTTTTGAAGATGGTAATGGGACTCCACTCCCCGACTACGACCAGGTCCAGGTCGTCATCATCGTCTACGTCTGCCCATGCGGCGTCTGTGGCCATACCAAATTCCCCCAGTGTAGGTGAAACTTTGGGTGTAACATTGGCAAAAGTACCTTTCCCATCGTTTTGCAGCAGGTAGCTGGCCGTTGATAAGCCATATTTGCCAGGTACGGCACGGCCGCCAACAAAAAGATCCAGGTCGCCATCTGCATCCCAGTCGCCAGGTTTTACAGCAGAACCCATGGCATAAAACGTGGGCAGGCAGCTACTGCAGCGCTCGAAGCGTGCGCCGCCACCATTCAGGTACAGCCTGTCCTGCAGCATGCGGGGGTCCGAAGCAAACTCACTCCCGCCGCTCACCACATACAGGTCCAGGTCGCCATCACCATCGGCATCGAAAAAGGCAGCCCGTACATCTTCATGAGCAGCATCTTTGGTAAAAGCTGATACTGCATGATTTTGAAACTGACCCTGTTTATTTTGGAGGTAGAGCTGGCCGGGCTGACCCACAGCTCCTCCCAGGTATACGTCGTCCAGGCCATCGCCATTCACATCTCCGGTTGCCAGGCCAGGACCTTCTTTGGAAAGCATATGGTAAGTGAGACGCTCGCGATTAAAATCAACATATTGATTTTCTGTATGGCGCATGTCCATGGTGAGTGAATGCGGAGCAAAAACAGTTTCCGTAGCTATGGTAGCCGGCATTATCTGTCTAACCTCTGCATTATTAATATCCAGCTGCAGCTGCTGATTCGCCTTTACAGCAGTAAGGGTCTGGCATTTGCCATATCCCCAGGATACTACCAGGCTATCCAAGACTTCTGTTTTACCAAGACCAAAAAGAAGGGAATGGTCCATAGAAGACTGGAAACCTTTGGTAGGGATGTTTTCCAGCATCAGCACCGCGCCACCGGTATAAGCATACACACGGGCACCAATGCCAAAGGTATTCTTCTCCGGGCCTTTCAGAGACACTTTCAGGTAATTGTTACCGGATTCCTTTTCGGCATTGTTGCGATAAACACCTACCTCGTCCTGCAGGTTATTCACCACCAGGTCCAGGTCCCCATCGCCATCCAGGTCGCCATAAGCAGCACCGTTGGAGAAAGACAAATCTCCAAGCCCCCATTCTTTTGCCACATTCTGAAACTTAAGAGACTGCTGCTGCTTGAAGAGGTAATTAGAAAGCTTGGTAGAAGGCATTTTCGCAACCAGCGCCTTAAAATCTGCTTTACCACTGCGCATGGTAGCCAGCATTGTTTCTTCAGAAGCCAGGTAGTTGATAAAGTCCTGATCGATCAGATCCCTTTCAATGCCATTGGTCACAAAAATTTCCTTGTGCTGATCATTATCAAAATCAGCAATCAAAGCGCCCCAGCTCCAATCTGTCGCTGCAACGCCTGCATATTGCCCAACCTCTAAAAAGGAGCCGTCTCCCTGATTAAGCTGCAGGGTATTGCGCATATACTGTTCGTAGTAATCATTAGCCAGGCGAATTTGATACACGTCGTAATCCTCGAAATTTACCATGGTCTTCAGCCGTTGGTCACTTTCGGGGAGCATGTCTGTTACGAAGATCTCCGGCGCGCCATCATTGTTGAGGTCGGCAGCATCGGTGCCCATGGAAAAATTGCTGATATGCCCCATACGCTCGGGCAGCTCATCTTTGAAAGTGCCGTCTTTCTGGTTGATGTAGAGATAATCACGCTCAAAGAAGTCATTTGAGATGTAAATATCCATCCAGCTATCGCCATCCACATCGGCAACTGTTACGCCTAAGCCAAAACCTATTACACTACCAAAAATGCCTGCTTGTTCGCTTACATCCAGAAACTTTCCGGCATCGTTCCGGTAGAGTTTATCGCCACCGGTGCTGTCGCGCTCGTGGCGTATGTTCGTCATTCCCAGAGAAGAAACAGGGCGAAAGGAGTTATTGAGCACATAGCAATCTAAATCACCGTCCTGGTCGTAATCGAAAAAAGCGGCATGAGTGCCAAATCCTTTATCTGCCAGGCCAAATTCTTTTGCTTTTTCACTGAAGGTAAGGTTCCCGTTGTTGATATACAGTTCATTCTCCCGGTTGCCGCCCATCACATCACCAGAATTACAAACATAAATATCCAGCAGTCCATCGCCATTCACATCTGCCATGCTTACGCCTGTAGACCAGACTTTATCGTTTAAAATACCGGCCTTGGGCGTAATATCCTCGAACTTGAAATTACCTTTGTTGAGGTATAGCTTGTTCTCTTCCATGTTGGAAGTGAGAAAAACATCGGGCAGACCGTCATTATTGATGTCGCCAATAGCTACCCCCCCTCCATTGTAGTAATTGCGGTAGCGAAAAACATCCAGGTCTTCGCTGATGGTAAGCATGTTTTTAAAGGAAATACCCGTTTCAGGAGATTCAAGCCGGGTAAACTGTTGGTTCTCAACTGGTTCTTTTTCTTTTTGCTTGCATGAGAGGAGCAAAAAAAGAAGAGAAACCACTGTCAGCAGCGCAGGTGCAATCCTCATCATTCTTCTAATTTGCACAAAAGTAAAAAAGAAAGCAAGCAGCTGAAGGGCCACTTGCTTTCCAAAATGATATTAATTA
>JASLAE010000070.1 GCA_030147305.1 Cesiribacter sp. | reverse complement strand
CTACGCCCGTCACACAATTTTTCCGCCAGCTGCGCCAGGACATTCCCAAAGTTGCCATACTGGGTAATCACGACCACAAAGATAAAATTGATATTAATACTTTGTGTCTCCTGTACGAACAATACAACTGCAGGCTGTTGGTAAATCAAACCACTGCGTTTACGCTGGGTGGAGAAAGGCTGGTAGTAACAGGGCCGGATGATTTTATTGAAGGGGAATCCTGTTTCGAAGAAGCTGTTCGTGAGACAGGGCGGGAACCAAACCATTTTTTGCTGATTCACAGCCCACTACAGCAGGAAAGAGTGCTACAAAAGATTGAATGGATTAACAAAGGCAGAACGGCTGCTCAGCAGCTAAACATCAGGTATATATTTGCAGGGCATAACCATGGCGGGCAGGTCCGTTTTTTTTCTTTGGTACCCAAATTACCCCGCAAATCAGGTAATTACGTCAACGGATGGTATAACAAGCAGCCACCTTATCTTTATGTTTCCAAAGGCTTTGGTACTTCAACTGTTCCATTTCGTTTTGGCGCCCGCGCAGAACTTACGCTTTTTAAATATTACCCCGAATAACTCTAATATTAAAAAGTGATTTCTATACCGACCAGGAAGACACTATATTTTATAAAATAATAGTGAAAGTTAACGCGTTGTGCTGTTCCCTTTTAAACGCTATAAATTGTAGAAAAATTAATCGGCAGAGACGTGTAACCTTAATGCAGGTCTTAAGTTAAATATAACTTGAAAATCTTGTCATTTGGTTGTCTCATGCATAATGTTGTAATTTTAAGAAAAAATTTACCTTTCGTATTTTCTTAAAATTATGCCATGATCAACCTAAGAATTACTGATACTTGTATACCGCGCAATTTTTTTGCAAGTCATCATTAATCACTAGGTAAATTGTTTGTTCCATTAATTACAAAGCTTTGCAAGTTTCTTACAAATTAGCTTCTGCACAGGCACAGGGGCAGGAATACTCTGATGTGGAGGCCTATGACCAAAGATCCAGCACTTACAATTATTTGCTGTGGACGGTTTTAGCGCTTGGTATCTTTCTGCGGCTGTACCATTATTTTGATAACAGGTCTTTGTGGATAGATGAGATCTACCTGTCTACCAGCCTGCTCAAATATAATTTTATAGAGCTCGCGACGGCATCACTCGATTACCAGCAGAAAGCACCCATTGGATTTCTGTGGCTGGTAAAAATTACTACCCTGCTTTTTGGGGATGGAGAAAAATCATTGCGCTTTATACCCCTGCTAAGTGGTATTGGCTCCCTGATTTTCTTTTTGCCCGTTGCCCGTACCTTGCTTAAACCGTTAGGGGCTGTGCTCGCCATGACCATCCTGGCATTTGCACCGCCCATCGTCTATCATGCTGTGGAGATGAAGCAATACAGTGTAGAACTGTTTACAACCGTGATGGTGCTTTACCTCTATACCCGCTATGAGGGTAAGATGGACCTTAAATCATTAATCAGCTGGGGGTTGTGGGGTGCGCTAATCATCTGGTTTTCCTTTACATCTATTTTTATACTGGCAGGCATGGCTATTGGTGTGTGCCTCTATTATCTTGTTAAAAAGAATTGGTACGCACTGTTTCGTTCTATCATTCCTTTTTCCATCTGGCTGGTCAGCTTCGCTACTAATTTTCTGTTATTCACGGCAAAACATACCGATGCCGAGTGGCTGGTGAGCTGGTTCCGGACCAGGGGAGGTTTTATGCCCCTGGGGCAGTCAGTAATGGGTGCCGTAGTTTGGGTGTTGCAAGCTGTATACCGGCTGTTTGATTATCCGCTGAATGTGCTCTGGAATGCAGAGTTTTTACAGACACTGGATAGCCGGGCCATGCAGATACTCCTGAAGATGCCACTGTTTATCTTTTTGTTTGCCGGAATTGGCTTGTTCTATTTTCTGAGAAGAGACCCCAAACTCTTTCTGGTGCTGTTATTGCCTTTGCTGCTTACCCTGGGAGCATCTCTGGTAGATAAATATCCTTTTTACGAACGGCTGCTTACCTTTATTGCACCGCTACCCATTCTGTACCTCGCGCAGGGTTGTGAAAGACTTATTCATAAATTACCCGGTGGCTGGTGGCGTTATGGTTTTGTAGTTATTCTGGTGGGTTGGCCAATCATCAGTTCGGCCCGGCAGGCAATCAATACTAACCTGTTCTGGGATTATAAAAAGTCTCTGTATCGAGAAGCGCTGCTGCACATGAATGAACAGTACCGCGAGGGCGATGTGGTATACGTATACTGGAATTTTAAGCCTGCCTTCCGTTTCTATAAACAGACCTACAATCTAAAACCAGAGGGTAAAGAATTATCTGATGTGCGGCTGATCTCCTCCAGTCCGGAGGATTATGTAAGGCGTTTAAAGCCTGAGTTCTCCGACACCACCGGTGTTAAGCGCATCTGGTTTGTCTATGAAAGATTCCTGATGCTTGAGATTGGCGATTACGATCATGAGCCCGAATGGTACCTGAAAGATGGTATTGAAGGGGGTGAACTCTTGAAGAAAGAATTCTCCAGGATGGGAACAGAGGTAAGCACTTTTACTGGTCCCAATGTTGGTGTAACACTCTACGACCTTAATAAATAAAAAAATCCCGGCCCTTGAGTAGGCCGGGATTTTTTATGTCGTAGCGTTTATGCTTTTTAGTTTTATGCTTCCTCGTTTACTACCACTTTCTCAATCGTATCTCCCTGCCGAAGCTCATCGATCACATCCAGGCCTTCCACTACTTTGCCGAAAACTGTATGCTGTCGGTCCAGGTGTTTTGTATTCTGACGGTTATGACAAATGAAAAATTGTGAACCACCGGTGTTACGTCCACGGTGGGCCATGGAGAGAACGCCACGATCGTGGTACTGGTTTTCTCCGTCCAGTTCACAAGGTATGGTGTAGCCAGGTCCGCCGGCGCCGGTACCATCCGGGTCACCACCCTGAACTACGAAATTTGGGATAACCCGATGGAAAGAAATGCCATCGTAGAAGCCTTTTTTAGACAGGTCAATAAAGTTTTTTACGGTGCCAGGTGCATCTTTATCAAAAAATTGCACCTTCATTACGCCTTTATTCGTATGAATCTCTGCGGTTTTCATAAGCAAAATGTGATTCTGGTAAAAAATAATTTTACAAAGATACGCATATCAGCTAAACGATAAACGCTTCTTAACATAAATCAAATAAAGCCAAAATGAGTAATTCTATTTTTAATACACTGGTACTGGCATCGCTGCTGTTTGCAGGGGCCTGTGCTGAACAGAAGGATCAGAACAATGAAGGTACTGTGCAAAATGAAGGCAATGCGCAGGTGGAAACAATCAATACAGCAGCTACTGTCGATGACGATCAATCTCCGGAGTCAGCAACGGGGGATAATAAAATGCAGGCTGCAAAAGATGCTTTTTCCGAGAAATATCCAGAGGCATCTTCGGTAAGCTGGGATACAGATGAAAACGGCTATTATGAAGCCAGTTTTGAGCAGGATGGCGATAAGTACCGCGCAGATTATACCGACGAGGGACAGTGGGTAGAAACTGAACGCAGCATTAAGTTCAAAGACCTGCCCCAGGCAGTGCAAAAAGCAGTAGAGGCTGAGTACAACAAAGATGAAATCACTGAGGTAGAACAGGTGGAGAATGCCGAGCGCGGACAGTTCTATGATGTGGAGTTTAAGCAGAAAGGCAAAAACCACGATGTTGAATTCCGTGAAGACGGACAGATCATCAAGCAGTAGGTGAATTGCTAGCAGATGCCTGATGAAAGGGTGATTATCCCGACTGAATGCTTATAAAGACTACGGATATTCAACTAAATGCTCCATAGCTTGCTATGGAGCATTTTTATATTTGCGCATATGTCAGAAACAGCTATTTTCATTAAAGGTGACAGCTGTTCTGTAATTACATTTTAATTCCAGAAAGCTTCAGGTGAATATCTACCTCGGGGTAGATGTGGCGGTTTTCTAAAGCAGGATCCGCCGCGTAATTCATTCCCCACTGTGTCCGGTCAAGTTTAAAAATAGCCTCAGCTGAAAATGCATTGTCTTCAAAGCTGATTTTGGCAGGAAATGTAAGCGGATGTGTTGCGCCTATCAAGCTGAAGTCCCCCGTTACCAGCACATTTGCCCCTTCTATTGCTCCTTCTGCAGCAGAAGTGATGGGCTCCACGCTGGTGATGGTAAATGTTGCTTCAGGATATAACTTTACATTGAAAAAGTCTTCGCTTTTAAGGTGTTTGATCAAAACAGGTTTAACAACCTTTGCAAGATCATAATTTTCGATGGATGCAATGGGGATTGTAAAGCTGCCGGCAGTGATCATGCTGTCTATTACCTGAATTCCCTGGCTGGTTACCTCAAAAGAACCCTGGTGAGCTGTGTTTGGGCTGGCGCCCGTCCATTCTATAATCGATTTTTCAGTATCCAGTGCATAATTGAACTGACTGGTTTCATTCCTGAAACTTAGCAGTATAAGGATACAGCAGGTATACAGGGCGATAAGTGTTTTATTCATTGCTTAAGCGGATTAAGAAAGTTAGGTCTTTGATTTTTTTCGAATCCATGTGTCATGCGCGCATCACCTGTATTCTATGGGTGCTAACGATCAGTGTGTTTATGGATGCAAAAGTAATGGTGCGCTTCCTTAGCCTTCTCTGTAGAATTTCTGAAAAGGAAAAATACGTATTTATACGTAGCCACCAAGAGTACTGGAAGAGCAGATAAGGGCTTAGTCTGCGTAAGAGGCGCAGGGCCGTTAGCAGGGGTGAATCGCAACAGATTCAAAATGATTGAGATCAGGCACCAGCTCAATTGTTTAGTAAGGCATGATGTTTCCCTTGTTTTGCCCAACTCGTTATTTTACAGCTATTCTTTTATCTTGTGCTTCTACTGCAAAATCATAGTTTTAACTGCAATAATTTTTAGATTAAGATCCAGTATAATCATGGACTGGTCAATCGTTTAGCTGCATGAATCACACTACTAAAAATTTTGAATTTCCAATGAAGAAGTCCCTTGCGCTTTTGTTAGTGCTTTTTTTAAGCATGTCCTTGCTTGTTCAGGGACAAAACAAGTCCAGACAACCAGATCTTAAAAAGCTGGACCAGTACTATGAGAAAGTTGTCAGGGATTGGGCCATACCGGGCATGACGGTGGGTATTGTAAAGGATGGAGAGCTGATCTTCAGTAAAGGATATGGCACCAAAGAGGTAGGTAAAAATGAAAGACCAGATGGCAATACCCTGTATGCCATTGCTTCCAACTCAAAAGCTTTTACTTCGGCCATGATGGCTATGCTGGTACAGGAAGGCAAAATCTCATGGAATGATAAGGTGCAGCAGTATTTGCCCTACTTTGCCTTAGAGGACCCTTATACCAGCCAGCAGGTAACAATAAGAGATCTGCTGAGCCACCGGGTTGGCCTGGGGACCTTTAGTGGAGATGTAATCTGGTACAAATCAGAATTCACAGCAGAAGAGATTATTAAACTGATTAAGCATGTTCCGCTGGTCTATGATTTCAGGGCAGGTTATGGCTATTCTAACCTGATGTATATTACGGCAGGAGAGGTGATAGCAAAAGTAACAGGCAAAAGCTGGAGCGAAAATGTGGAAGAGCGCATCCTGAAACCACTGGCCATGGAGCGTACCATAACATCTCTGAAAGAACTGGAGGAAACAGGAAATTATGCAACACCGCATGCATTGGTCGACAATAAAAATGTACCCATTCCTTGGGCTAACTGGGAAAATGTGGCGGCAACCGGTGGCCTGATCTCCAGCATAAATGATGTTGCCAAATGGATGATCTTCAACCTCAATCACGGTATCAACCAGAACGATACCTTACTGACCGCTGCCTCCAGAAACATGATGTGGACGCCGCACAACACCTTTATGGTGGACCATACACAAAAGAATGATTTCAACAGGCATTTTAATGCCTATGGGTTGGGTTGGGATTTAAGCGATTATCATGGCCGCATGCGGGTGGGCCACACCGGGGGATATGATGGAATGATTACGGCTATCAGCCTTATTCCGGATGAAAAGCTGGGTGTTGTGGTGCTGACCAATGGCGTTAAAAGTCCAATTTCTGCTGTTAGCCTCTATACCTTAGATGCCCTGTTAGGTGTTAAGGGCAAAGACTGGTCAACATACCTGCTGGAGAGAACTAACAAATGGCGTGCAGAAGACACCCGCATTGATGACATCAGGAACAAGCGTGTTATGGATACAAAACCTTCGCTGCCCCTTACAGCCTATGCGGGTACTTACCAGTCAGATATCTACGGCAACATTACTGTTGCTGTAGAAAATGGGCAGCTGAGACTTAACTTTGCGCATAGCCCTGAACTCGCGGCTACCCTAAAGCACTGGCATTACGATGTATGGGAAATTGACTGGGACCAGGAACATGCCTGGTTTAGCTTTGGTACCCTGAAATTTAATACAAACAACAACCTGGAAATCACAGGCATGGACTTTGATGTGCCCAATGATGATATCTTCTTTGAAGAGCTTAAGCCCAAGAAAATGCAGGCCGCAGAAAACAGCCAGTGATACAATACGCTAAATAGCGTGTTTGATAGAAATAGTTAACTGCTATAAATACGGCATCTTACTGAAGTTGCTGGATGAATAAATCGACCTTCCCTTGAAAGGCGGGAGCAGTATTCAGGTATAAAAACGATAATCAACTAAAAAGCACTGTCTTACCGGCAGTGCTTTTTAGTTGATAAGGTAGTATTATATAATTTTTAATTCCTGCATATATATTGTATGTTGTAACACTAATAAATTTTTAACCTTTTATCTATAGAATGATAGTTACGTTTAAAAGGACTGGTACCCGGCAATTTCTCGGTATGTTGCTGCTGTGTGGGTTCCTGGCCAGTTGTACAGCTACAAAAAATCAGTCTTCGGAGAGTCAATCATCAGATACAACCGCTAATGGAAGCAAGGTAACTGTACTAGAACCTTTCGATGAAGTAATTACCAAAGAG
>JASLAE010000086.1 GCA_030147305.1 Cesiribacter sp. | reverse complement strand
CTTCAAATTCCAGGGTAACAGATTTGATGCCGGCAGTTTCTCCCTGCTGCATGTTTACTTCCCGGACCTTATAGCCGTTTTTCTCGCCCCACATGATGTACATCCGCATCAGCATGCTGGCCCAGTCCTGGCTTTCAGTACCGCCCGCACCGGAATTGATCTCGAGCATTGCATTGAGCTGATCTTCCTCTCCACTCAGCATCTTGCGGAATTCAACCTCTTCCAGCGCATTAAGCAACTTTTGGTGTTCTTTGTCAACCTCTGCTTCCGTGGCATCACCAGCCTCCATAAATTCCCAGAAGGTTGTTAAATCATCGTAAATGGCTTGTGCCTGCTCGTAACTGTTGGTCCAGGCCTTGCGACTTCTAATCTCCCGCATGATGCGCTCAGCTTCTTTGGGATCGTCCCAAAAGCTGGCTTGTAGCGTCATGCTCTCAAAATCTTCTATTTCTTGCTTCTTGGTATCGTAGTCAAAGATACCTCCTTAAGGCCGAAATGCGGGCCTTCACGTCCTTGAGCTGTTCTATGGTCATATGTTTGGTGGTTAGATGCTGATGATAAATTGTATGTCAAAAAAAAACGTAAACAACAGTGTAAAGGTACAAAATTAGCGAGTGGCCGCAAGCTTAGCTGCTGCCAGTACCTTACTAAAAAAGGAGCAGCACCAGGTTAACGCCGGTGCTGCTCTTATTGGTTATGAATTTACAGCCTGAAGGAATAATCGATAAGGCTATAGATTTAGACTTTATAGACCCAGTCCCATTTGTCTGCCACGGCGCCGGTTTTAATATCATTCATGGCATTAAAAACACGGTGCGAGAACTCACGGCCAGCTACTGGTGGCAGGGCATAATCCTGGTCTTCATGGCCAATGCTTGCAATGTGGGCAATGGTTGCGGCAGTACCGGTGCCAAAGGCTTCCTGGATACGGCCCTGCTGGGCGGCCTCTACAACTTCCTGTACGGCTACCTTGCGTTCTTCAACAGCATATCCCCACTCGCGGGCCAGGGTTAGTACACTGTCGCGCGTAATGCCAGCCAGAATGGTGTCTCCCAGTGGCGCTGTGATAAGCTTGCCATCAATGATAAACATCACATTCATGGTACCGGACTCCTCGATGTACTGATGTGATTTAGCATCTGTCCAGAGCAACTGCTGATAGCCCTGTTGCTGAGCTTTTAGCGCAGGCAGGAGCGAAGCAGCATAATTGCCCGCCGCTTTGGCAGCCCCTGTTCCACCGGTGGCGGCACGGCTGTAGTTAGTTTCTATTTTTACCCGTACAGGCTCAGAATAATAAGCACCTACGGGGCAGGTAAAGATCATGAACTTATAGGTATCGGAAGGACGGATACCCAGGTAATCGTCTGCCGCGAAAATAAACGGGCGAATGTAAAGCGATGTATTTTCTTTGGCTGGTACCCAATCACGATCCAGGCGAAGAAGCTCTGTAAGACCGCCCATGAACACTTCTTCTGGTAGCTGCGGAATACACATACGTACAGCAGAAAGATTCAGGCGGTTAAAATTAGCCAGCGGCCGGAAGATCAGCACCTCCTGATCCTTGTTCTTATAGGCCTTCATGCCTTCAAAAATGCTCTGGCCATAGTGCAGGGCAGAGTTGGCAGGGCTTAGCTGTAGGGGCTTGTAAGGCTCTATGCGCAGATTGCTCCAGCTTTTGCCATTATAATCGGCAATAAACATATGGTCAGAAAAGACCCGGCCAAAAGGTATGTTGTTGAAATCAACTTCTGAGATGCGGCTCTGTGGAGACTTGCTGATTTTAATATTGAGGGTATCGACCATGTTACTGAATTTTGATCCTGAAAAAATGGGACACAAGCTTTAAATCTTATACGAGATTGGCACATATAAGCTGCCTAAATATAGACACATTCTACTCAATCGGCAAGCTTTCTGGGTTGCCAGGCTACTTCTGAAGCACCCAGGTCGTATCCCATACGCCTGGCCAGCACAAACAGATAGTCAGACAAACGGTTCAGGTACATCAGGATATTAGGGTCTAAAGGCTCCTGTTCATGGAGTGCCACGGCAAGCCGTTCGGCTCTGCGACAAACGCAGCGGGCAATGTGGCACTGCGATACCTCCGGATGGCCACCCGGTAAAATAAAGTTCTTCAGTGCAGGCAGCCCGTCTTCCATCTGGTCAATTTGTTGCTCCAGCGCAGCAATGTCTTCTGCTGTATAGGTGGGTAAATGGCGTACCTGCTTGCCCGGGGCAGTGGCCAGGTGCGAGCCCAGGGTAAAGAGCATATCCTGTACCTCTTTTAAAAATGCATGGCGTGATACGTTTACCTTAAAATCGCGCAGCAGGCCCATCCAGGAATTCAGTTCGTCCAGGGTTCCGTAGGCTTCCAGGCGCAGGTGGTTTTTGCCTACACGGGTACCTCCCAACAGGGCTGTGGTGCCGGCATCGCCCGTTTTAGTATATATTTTCACAAAATGCTTTGTTTTAGCGTATGAATACGCTCTTCGTTAATCAGATCTGTTTCTACCAGACCATCGCGCATGCGTACAATGCGGTGGGCATAGTGGGCAATGTCATCTTCGTGCGTAACCATAATTATGGTATTGCCGCCGTCGTGCAGCCGCTGAAATAACTCCATAATACCATAAGAAGTTTTGGTGTCGAGGTTACCGGTTGGTTCATCAGCCAGGATAATACTGGGGTCATTTACCAACGCACGGGCAATGGCAACGCGTTGCCGCTGTCCACCTGAGAGTTCGTTGGGCTTGTGCTTTGCCCGATCTGCCAATCCTACACTTTCCAGCGTAGCGTAAGCTTTTTCTGCGCGCTGTCGTGAGCTGTAGCCTGCATAGATCAGGGGAAGGGCAACATTCTCCAGCGCGGTTTGCCTGGGCAAAAGGTTAAAAGTTTGAAAAACAAAACCAATTTCTTTGTTTCTGATTTCAGCAAGCGAGTTTTCGCTTAGGGAGCTTACATCATGACCGTTTAGGATATACTGACCGCTGGTAGGGGTGTCCAGGCAGCCAACAATGTTCATGAAAGTAGACTTACCGCTACCGGAGGGACCCATAAAAGCAACATATTCTCCCCGCATTACCTGAATAGAGATAGATTTAAGGGCATTTACCGTTTCTGTGCCCATGCGATAAACCTTTGAGATGTTGCTGGTTTGAATAACCTCTTTCATGCTTTTGAATTATTTAGAAAGAAAAAAACCTTTTATATTTTACTATAAAAGGTTGTACCGAATAACGCAGTAAAAGAAAGCTTTACCAAACATTTTTTGATAAAAGGAGCATAGGAAGGATTACAGGTTCAACCTCTTATATTCTTATGCTTCTGCTCTAATTTAAATTAGAAGCACATAAATGTTTCAGATAAGGATTTATTTCTTTCTCCTTGAGGTAATCAATTCTAATGACACGTCCGGTAATAGGCTCATACCAGAGTTCAACAAAATCATTGTCTATTCTGTAGAGCGATATTTCCAGCTGAAAAAATTCAGATTTGGAAACATAAACGCCTTTGCTAAGAATCAATCTGGCTTTCTCATCAAGGCTTAATTTATCAAAATCTATAGGCTTCATAAAAAGTAGCTTTTGAATTTAAAAAATTGCACTTTTAAAGCCTTTATAGACTCTAACTGCGCACAAGACCAAAAAGGTTGTACTTTTTTTACGCAAACCCTAAGCCAAGGTTAGGTGTCTGCGGCTGTAAATAATGCCAGAAGCCTTTTGTGTTTGCCTTTTTACCAGACCTCACGGTTTTCCAGTGAGTTCCTGAGGTCTGCATATTCTTTTAGAAAATTTATATATCGGTTTGGCTGAGCAGTTGTTTTCAGGATTTCCAGCGTTTCCTCACTGTAAGTTGAAAGTCCGAGTCGCAAGCTTTGCATAGCGTAAGCCTCGAGCAGGGGAACAGCATATTTGTTTAGTTGCAGGGCTTTGCGCAGCAAGGAATAAGCTTCGTCGGGTTGTTTTTGGGCATTGTGCAGGTGAACAGCCTGCAGGATTGCGGCCTCCTCAAAAGGCGATGCAGCCGCTACCTGATGAAGCAACGCCAGGGCTGCGGCGGTATTTCCTTGTGCCAGCTGCTCAGCGGCCGCTTGTTGTAGCTGCAAAAGCTCATTAGCCGGGTTTGCGCCCGACGACGATTTGCTGCCTGCATTTATTTTGTAGCGAATCCGAAGTGCCTGTACTGCCTGCTGTTGCCGGCCACTCAGGCTGGAATGTAACCCATCCAATTGCTGCAGGTAGGTTTGTGCAGCTGCCCTGTCCTCTTCTTTTAGTGCTGTTTGCGCCAGAAAGAGTAAAGTGTTTGCTTTTGCCGGCGTATTTACAATGTTAGCCAGCAAAGCGTTTGTTTCTGCCGGAATAAGCGAGTTTGCCCGAAGCCGCAGCCGTAGCGGCGCAATAGCATCCGGTTGTGGAAGCTCCTCTAATGGGCTGTTACTGAGTGCCATCATGGCAAGGGATTTTCGCGTACGCAGGTCATTATTGAGGGCGCTATCGGGCAGGTTCATCCATAGTTGAGCAGCTTCTTCTGCAAGTCCTGCATCGGCCAGTGCCATGGCTCTGTAAAAGCCAGCAGTAGCATCGCCGCGCATATAGGCCTGCTCAAACCACTCGGCTGCCAGCTGAGGAGCGTTTTGCTCCAGTGCCCACTGGCCCAATATTTTATAGTAAGTTATTTTATTGAACTGACTGCGATCGGCCAGATCCTGCATGGTACCAAAAGCTGCGTAATAGTTAGGCTGCCGGTAAAGGAGCAAGGCATAGGCAAGGCCCCACTGTTCTTCCATTGCCGATAAGCTGGCTTGCTGATAGCGCTCATTAACCCTGTTCAGTAGCACAGTATCGGCTTGTTTTGCCTGCAGGGCATAGTTGAGCATGTATAAGGGTGCTAGAATAGAGCTGTCTGTATTCATTACCTGTAGCGGTGCATGTGTTACTTCCGGCCTATACCCAAACTGGTTGGCCATGGCAAGAAAGTTGGTTTGCAAGGCCAGGTTCTGGTTTGTATGCCAGCTTAACAGGCTGTCTGGTGCAATTTTCACTCCTCGCTGCGCTAATACCCCCAGCATATTGGCCTGGGCAACTTCCTGGCTTTCATCATCTGCGGCGGCGGCCCTTAGAAAGTAAAAAGCAGAGTCTGCAAGCTGCGTGGCGCCATAGGCAAGGCCTAGGTTGTTGTACAATTGCCCTGCCAGTGGAAATTGCTTAATGCCTAGCCTTAGTGTAAATAAAGCATCGAAGAAAAGGTTCTCCTGCTGGTATAGGTTAGCCAGGTTGGCATAGGCATAGGGGGTGGGCTGGCGTTCTACAGCTTCCTTCAGGAAGAGCATGCTCGGCCGGGACTGTTCTACACCTAGTGCCAGGGAAGCCAGGGCGTAATTAGAGCGATGGTTTCGGAACTGGTACTGGCTGCCCAGTTTGTAGTAATTCTGTGAAGTAATCAAATCCTGCTGAGCAGCATACACATCGCCAATGCCGTTATAATAGCCGGCCATGGTTTGAAACAGGGCATAATTGCCCCGCACCACAAAAAAGGCTACCACAATAATAAGACCAGCCAGGCGCGCTGTAAACAGGGGCATAAACTGCGGCCGGTACAGTACCCGGTATACCCGCTGGTTTTCCCGCAGGAGGCCATAAAAGTTTGCAATGATGTATAGCAGCAGGGTAAAACCCAGGCCTATATGCGTATAAAGAATCGCATCTTCAAAGGTTTCCAGCAGCGGATCGTTGGCTGTGGCAGCGGCATAGGCCAGTGTGCTTAAAGTAAGCATGGCCAATGAGAGGTACAGAAAAAGGCCGTAGGGTTCAATCTGTAACACACCGCCGAGGGTTTCTTTGCGCAGCCGCAGGGTCCAGAGGCCGGTAAGGATGCTCAGCAGCAGAATCCAGTAGGGGCCAATCACATAGATGTTCCAGTCGATATACTCGCGCTCCTGCAGATAGTAAAGCAGTAGGTTAAGCAGGTAGAGACCAGAAGCCAGGGTAAAATGCCGCAGGCTGCCCTTGCTGTTAGGAGTAGCTGTAGCCGTAACCAGGTAGAGGATGCCGGCAATGATCTCGGGCCCTACCAGCACCAGGAGTAAAAAAGAAAGGCCCAGCCAGGCGGGCAGGCCATAGTTAACCACATAAAGCATGGGATGCTGTACGGTTGCCAGCATGCCCATGGCTGCAGTCAGCAAAGCAGTCAAGCCCGTAAAAACGATCAACCTGAGCAAAAAAGCTGTTTGAGGCCTGATGGCATGGAAGTAGTAGGCAAGTGGCAGCAGCAGTAAAAACACAGCCGCCGTCGGGGTGTTATCAAAGCGCCCCAGCACACCCAGCTGCTCCAGCCGCAGGAGCACCACAACCCCACAAAAAGCAGCAATGCCCACCATAAACCAAAGGCGGCTCAGGGTGGTGAGACAGCTTAGCGCAACAGCCAGTGCTATCAGAAAGAAAAACAGGCTTATGGCAGCCGCAATATAATTTATCCTCAGGTTGCTGCCCCAGTAGGTCTGCTTTACCACATAAGTTTCTACAGGTACCTGCACATCCAGCAGGGGATGCTGCCAGGCCGGCAAAGAAACCTGGATGGGATCCAGGCTAGGGTGCAAAATCCATTCTATTACAAAGTCGGCACCGTAGAAAATAGAAAGAATAAAATAAAGAATGCTGCCAGCAAGCAGTACTAACAGCATCAGGAACAGAATCCGGTAAGGCTTTGGCCAGTTATTCCAGTAGGCAAATTGATTCATCACAAGGGCTTAATGCAATACTTTGGGTTTAAGAAAGAAATCTGCATCCAGGTCAGGCAGTTTCAACAGGCTTTGCAAAGATAGCCGAGGCTTGAGATACAACCTCCTTATGCTCATCAGGCTCTGGCCGGGCCAGGTGTGCAGTCTGTTGCAGGGCTTCTCTGTCTGTTTTCATCCCGATTGTACTTCTTCAGTTCTGTATCAATGAGGGTGTACATCTGCTGTTGAAGCTGTGGGATGTCTGCCAACGTAAGTCCCTTGGTTTCAATGGGCGGATGCACTACCATGATGAGCGTCCTGGGGTAGAGCAGATAGCTCTTGTCATCGGGTAAAATTAGCCAATTGTAGGGAATAGTGACAGGCAGCAATGGTATTTGTTTTTCTATGGCAACCCTGAAAGGGCCTTCCTTAAAACGGGTCATGGTTGGGGCGCAATCGGTGAGGACACCGCCCTCGGGAAACATCACCAGGCTTAGCCCCCGGTCTACCGCCTGCATAGATTTTTGCAGGGCCCGGTAGCGGTCTTTCAGTGAATTGCGGTCTACAGTAATGTGCAGTTTCCTGAACATGTAGCCAAAAAGCGGTATTTTGCCCAGTGAGCTTTTGCCTACAAAAATGGCGTTGATGGGCAGAAAGCCTAGCGTTACGATATCCAGAATGGAGAAGTGATTGGAACAGACTACATACTGCTGTTTGGCCCTGGGGCGGTAGAGGTAGCGAATACGCCAGGGCACGCCGCTAAAGCCCAGGAAGAAGGCTGCCCAGGTCCAGTGTGCAAAACGAAGATAGTGTTGCAGGGGCTTTATCCAGATCATGAGCAGGAAAAAGGGCAGCATCAGCAAAAAGCCCATCCCGAACATAAAGAGCGAGTAGGTAGAGTAGATTCTGTGTATTACCTTTTTGATCACCCTTAAAATTAGCAGTAGTATGCTTGCATACCAAAAAAAGGGGCAGAGGAATTATTGCCCCTGCCCTAAATAACTTAGTTAAACAGCCTGTTTAAAAACGGTAGTATACATAAATGGCGGAGGCTGGACGGAGGCTGAAATTATAATACTCTGAATCTTGATTCATCTCTGAGACAATCATATCATTCTCATATTTATTGATTTTTATATTATTAAAATTTCCACCTAATATGGCAGAAGCTTCTGTAGAAATATAAAGTCTGTTAACAGGGCTAAAAAGTAAACCAAGGAAGGGTCGCAAATTACCTCCATAGCCATGAATAATTTGGTCAGTTGAATAATATATCTGAGGAGGTAAATTGCTGTCTGTTGAACGATTAACTAGTTTTCTATATTCGTAACTGGCTGCGAGATCAGCGCCGTAAATAAATTTCCATCTTTCATGTAGATGTACACGTTTTTCCAGCCCAATTGAAGGACTTACCGCTGCCCCATAAGTTTCAGATGAAGTATTAAAGTATTGTGTATCGCCTTCACGATCAGTGTTGCCCAAATTAATGTGTGTTTCAAGGCCATATCGTATCCAAGTGTTATCTTTCATTTGCTTCTTGAACATCAGGTTGAAAGGCGCACCCTGTGATTCAAAAATATTATCAAAAATAATCTGGGTACTAAAACCAATTTCTCTTCTCAGCGAATCGGTTTGGGCAAAGGTGGGGGTCACCAGCACAAAGGCCAGCAGGAAAGCAATTGTTGCTTTTTTCATAAGAGTTAAAATGTTTGGTTGAGAAAACTCTTATGAGCAGGCAAGAATTAAGCCGGTTTTATGTGGGTAATGTTAAATTATGAAACAAAGGAGTTAAGTTCTATTAATTCCTGCTTTCTTTCTGTGTTTATCCCACCAAACGTAGGCTGCAAAGGCAATTATACTTATAACAGATGCCCAGATCAGGCCTATTTTAAGTCGATCGTTGTTTTCTCCCAGCCAGGCCATAAAAATAGTAAGCGGTGTTATGCCCAGCAGGGTAGCTCCAATAAACCGCCAGTACCCCATGTGCAGCATGCCTGCTACAAAAGAAATTGCATCGTTAGAAAGGAAAGGGGCCAGCCGGGTAACAATAACTGCCCAGAAGCCATAATCTTCAATAAAACCCTCTACCTGCTTTTCTCCTTTAGGGCCTAGCAGCTTCTCTACAACGGGAGGACCCAGATAAGCCCCTAAAAAATACCCAACGGTGGAGGCACAAAAGACTGCAGCCAGTATAATCAATGATCCCCAGACGGGCCCAAAGGCCAGAATAGAGACAATCATCAGGAGTGGGGTGGGGATAACCAGGAGAAACATCTGAGCGATCATGGCCAGCACAATAATGATGGGTCCTACCCACCCAAATCTGCTCACCCATCGTTTGGTGCGCTGCTCGTCATCACTGGTAAGTACTTCCCAGGCTTCCTGCAGAAATTCCTGCACACCCGGCACCAAAAAATAGGCAGCTACCAGGGCGCCTACGATGCCCAGAGAAATGTAGAGCGGTGCTTTGCTCTTGTGTATACTGGTGATTTCCGGCTCTTCAAGCGAGAATCCTTCATTATTCTGTTCTGCCTCGTTTTCCAGACGAGCCCTGGATGAATGGGAAATCTTGGTCGGCACTAGTTTTTTCATATTTCTACTAACTGCTTGTTAAAACTTTGGTTGCTTCTACTGCCCTTCTTTCCATAGGAGCCATTCACTGGTATGCTATTCGAAGGCAAAGAGAGCCATCTGTTTTTGTTTGTAAGAAACAGTTGCCAGATAAAAGTTATTGCCAACACCCATTTTTAAATAGTTCTGCAATGGTACATTTAAACTGCTTTGAAATCTTTTTTAAAAAGTAGGGTAGATTGAGTATAATCAGGGATTAATCTTTTTTGCAGTCGTTTATGAATAAAGTTATGATGCTGTGCCTGCTTTTTTTGATGCTGATACTGAGCAGTCTCGGGGGCTGTGAATCATCAAATAAAGAACAGGGAGCATTGCAGGCAGTAGCAGGAGAGGACTACACGGGATGGCGAACCTATGCCGGCACAAAAGAGGGGAACCGTTACTCCTCGAACGAGCAGATCAATACGGAAAATGTTGCCCAATTGCAGGAGGCATGGCGTTACAGTTCGCAGGATAAAGATCCGGATAATCATTCTCAAATACAGTGCAATCCTATTATGGTTGATGGGGTGTTGTACGGCACTACGCCCTTTCTAAAGTTATTTGCCCTGGATGCCGCAACAGGAGAGGAGAAGTGGCTGTTCGATCCCGCAGAAGAAGGGAGCAATCCAGATGATAACATGTCCTGGTTTCATCAAATAAACCGTGGCGTGGTGTATTGGGAGGATGAGAAAGGAGAAAACAAGCGAATCTTCTACAGTGTAGGCCCCAGGCTCTTTGCCATAAATGCAGCAGACGGATCGTTGGTGCAGGATTTTGGCATGGAGGGCTACATAAACCTTACGGAACATCTGGACCGGGAGGGAAGCGAAAACAGTTTTGTAGCAGGCACCACGCCCGGGGTAATTTATCAAGACCTCCTGATCATGGGCATGCGACTGACCGAAGATGGAGATGCAGCTCCAGGCCACATCAGGGCTTTTGATGTGCTCACAGGCGAGCGTCGCTGGATCTTCCATACCATTCCCCATCCGGGCGAAAAAGGCTATGAAACCTGGGAGGATCCCGATGCCTGGCAAAAGATTGGCGGCGCCAACAACTGGGCAGGCATGTCGCTGGATGAAAAGCGGGGCATTGTATATGTGCCTACCGGCTCTGCCGGGCCCGATCTTTATGGTGGGGTACGGAAGGGACAGAATCTCTATGCCAACAGTCTGCTGGCGCTGGAAGCAGCTACCGGCAAGTATCTGTGGCACTACCAGGTGGTGCATCACGACCTCTGGGACCGGGACCTGCCGGCCAATCCAAACCTGGTAACGGTTACCCATGGAGGCAAAAAGGTGGATGCGGTAGCCCAGATCACCAAGCACGGGTATGTGTTCCTGTTCGATCGGGTTACCGGAGCGCCCCTGTTCCCCATTGAAGAAATACCAGTGCCTGCCTCGGACCTGCCCGGAGAAAAAGCCTGGCCTACACAGCCTATTCCTACTTTGCCCGAGCCTTTTGCCCGGCAAAGCTTCGAGGAAGAAGATGTTTCTGACCTCAGTCCCGAAACTCACAAATACCTGCTGGAGAAGTACCGGCAGGTTAAACATAAGTCTGGCTTTACACCACCCAGCAAGGAAGGAGTCTGGATATTTCCCGGCTTCGATGGTGGCGGCGAGTGGGGTGGGGCCGCTTTCGATCCTGAAGCTGGCATTCTTTACGTAAACAGTACCGAACTTCCCTGGTCGCTTACCATGATAGACGTGCCCAAAGCATCCGGAAAAGAACTTTCTTTGAAAGGAATCGGCCAAGGGGTTTACAATAAATATTGTATCTCCTGCCATGGGCCTGAGCTGGAGGGAAATCCGCCTTCTTTTCCTTCACTTGTAGCGTTGAACCAGCGCCTCACAGAGGAGCAGGTTAGTAGCGTTATTAAAAGTGGAAAAGGTAGAATGCCTGCTTTTAAACAGATACCGGAAGGGGAGCACCAGGCGCTTGTTGCCTTTCTAGTAGATGCTGAAGAAAAGGAAGCCGCTCCTAACACCCAGCCAGCTAAGGAAGCAGGTGGTGCCGAAGCAGACAATATCGCAGGTCCTAAAAACATCCTGGATGATATTCCTTATATTTCCACCGGTTACATCCGTTTTCTGGATAAAGAAGGCTATCCGGGCATTAAGCCGCCCTGGGGTACCCTTAATGCAATAGATTTAAACAGCGGCAAATTACTCTGGAAAGTGCCCCTGGGCGAGTATGAAGCATTAACTCAAAAGGGAATTCCACCAACCGGAACCGAGAATTACGGCGGACCCCTGGTTACTAAGGGTGGCTTGGTATTTATTGCAGCCACCAAAGATGCCAAGATTCGCGCATTTGAT
>JASLAE010000029.1 GCA_030147305.1 Cesiribacter sp. | reverse complement strand
TACCTTTGCAGGTAAAAGACAAGACCTGCAGGGCATGAATTTATATTTTAGGTTGCTTTCGTTTGCACAGCCCCTGGGCGCCCGCATACCAAAATACATCCTCTTTACGCTGCTTTCTATTTTATTCGGCATTACCAGGCTTACGCTCGTGATTCCGGTGCTTAATGTACTCTTTGGCCAAATGACGGCAGAAGAGCTTTCTGCCTATACCACTAAACCCCAATTTGCGCTTTCTGTAGACTATGCCCTGAGCCTGTTTTACCATAACCTGCTGCAATGGCGCGACGCCTACGGTGTTTTTGGCACCCTTTCTTTTGTGTGTATGGTGATTGTGATCTCTTCGCTACTCACCAGCTTGTTTACTTACCTTTCTAATATAGAGCTGGCCCACATACGGGTACAGGCCGTTAGTAACCTGCGAAAAAGCATTTACGATAAAGTAACCCGCCTGCACCTGGGCTTCTTTACCAACGAACGCAAAGGTGACCTGATGTCACGCATCACCAACGATGTGCAGGAAGTTGAGAGCTCAATTGTCAACAGCATCACCGTTTTCTTTCGGGAGCCGGCTACCATCATTGTTTATTTTATCGTGCTGTTTGGCATCTCCTTTAAACTTACTCTCTTTACCATGCTGGTTTTGCCGATCTCCGGCTACATTATTTCCGGAATTGCCAAGCGACTGAAACGGAAGGCAAAGGAAAGCCAGGAAAGTTTAGGCCGCATTGTAAATATGCTGGACGAAACCATTGGTGGCATGCGGGTAGTCAAAGCTTTTACGGCACGCCACTTTGTGTTTAGCCGCTTTGCGAGAGAGGTAGATCATTATGGGGATGTAAACATGCACATGGCGCGTCGCAACGAATTGGCTTCCCCTATTTCTGAGTTTCTGGGTATTTTCTTTGTGGTCTGCATCCTGCTCTATGGTGGTTCGCTGGTAGTGAGTGGCGGTTCTGAACTGGAGCCAGCTCAGTTTATTGGCTATATCACCATCTTTACCCAGGTATTGCAGCCGGGCAAAGCCATCAGCAAGTCTTTTACCAGCATACAGCGGGGCCTCTCTGCCGGAGAGCGCATTTTTCATGTGCTGGATGTGGCACCGCAGATCCAGAGTAAGCCCGGGGCAAAAGCAGTCAAGCGCTTTGAGCATAGCCTGGAATTCAGGAATGTGTCATTTGCCTATCAGGATACACAGGTGCTCAAGGGGGTAAACCTTAAAATAGAAAAGGGCATGACCGTGGCCCTGGTTGGCCCATCAGGCGGGGGTAAATCTACCATGGCCGATTTGGTGCCACGCTTTTACGACCCTACTGCCGGAGAAATATTGCTGGATGGTATTTCTCTCAAAGATTATGAGCTGGAGTCGCTGCAGCAGCTGATGGGCATAGTAACCCAGGAGAGCATTCTTTTTAACGATACCATCTTCAACAACATCGCTTTTGGTTTGCCGGAGGCAAGGGAAGAAGATGTGATCAGGGCGGCTAAAATAGCCAATGCCCATGATTTTATCATGCAGACCGAACGGGGGTATCAAAGCCTGATTGGTGAGCGGGGCGGCAGGCTTTCTGGCGGGCAGCGGCAAAGGCTCAGCATTGCCAGGGCCGTACTTAAGAATCCACCCATTCTCATTCTCGATGAAGCAACCTCTGCGCTTGATTCAGAATCTGAGCGACTGGTGCAGGAAGCACTTACTAACCTGATGCAGGGCCGCACGTCTATTGTCATTGCCCACCGCCTGAGTACCATACAGCATGCCGATGAAATTATTGTGTTGCAGCAGGGCCGGATTGTAGAGCGGGGCAATCATGCTGCATTGCTGGAACAGGAGGGTTTATACAGAAAGCTAACCCAGATGCAAACAGTATAAGCAGTAGGGCACATAACAGATGCTCGTGTTTTTTCTTTTCTTTACAAATAGATCATCAGCTAGCACATGAAAAACATTAGAACAATACTGATCATAGCAGGGGTGCTGTACACAGTGCTTACCATTATCCTGCTCATGAATGAAGAAGCACTCTACAACAACATGAACCTGCTGCGCTTGATAGATTATTTTAAATATTGGATGGTAGTAGGCTTGTTACTGCTGAT
This sequence comes from Cesiribacter sp., assembly GCA_030147305.1. Lineage (GTDB taxonomy): Bacteria > Bacteroidota > Bacteroidia > Cytophagales > Cyclobacteriaceae > Cesiribacter. The sequence continues at coordinate 15,956 of JASLAE010000029.1, read as the reverse complement.
TGGGCTAATGATAGTAGGTACGCTTTATATTCGCGGTTTGCAAAAGCAATACAAGCAGCTGGATCAGGAGCATGCAGCACTAAAAGCACGGCTCTACGATATTGAGCAATCAAAAACGCTGGAAGACGAGGAAGCAGGCCGTAGAATTGAAGCCTTTAGAGATTCTTTACAAAGAGGTAAACGCCCGCTGGATCCGCCCGCTCCAGGGGTTTGAATATAGCTAATGGAAGGACTTAAACTGATAGAACAACAACTGCGCGAAGCTGCCAGCGTTTTGGATGCTTTCATGCGTAAGCCCGATAATCTGCAGCAGATTGAGAAGGCCGCTCACCTCATGGCAACCTGCCTGCAGAAGGAAGGGAAACTGCTTTCTTGCGGCAATGGCGGTTCGCATTGTGATGCCATGCACTTTGCAGAAGAACTCACAGGAAAATATCGCAACGAACGAAAGGCCCTTGCAGCCATTGCCATTGCAGATCCAAGCCACATCAGCTGCACCGCCAACGATTTTGGCTATGAGCACATTTTTTCTCGTTATGTGCAGGCGCTGGGCCGCCGCGGCGATGTATTGCTGGCCATCAGCACCAGTGGCAACTCTGCCAATGTAGTACAGGCTGCCACCGTTGCCAAAGCAGCTGGTATAACGGTTGTAGCACTTAGCGGTAAAAATGGGGGTAAGCTGGCCGAACTGGCCGATGTGGAAATTCGGGTGCAGCATGAGGGTTATGCCGATCGCATACAGGAGATTCACATTAAAGTTATTCACATACTAATCATGCGTATTGAACAGCTGCTGGGGCTTAGTGAAGCCTAAGAGATCGGGTGACTGGGTTGGAAAGGGTGGTGCACCACAGGGATGGCTTGTGCATGCAAGGCTGTTCACCCAATAAAACATTATATACTTTTCATGACTTAAATAAAAGTATCGATCCTTAACGTGCTTAATCACCGCTGCGGCGGGTTGTGCACACAAAATTGAAAATCTATGCTGGCAAAAACTTATGGTAGCGCTGTGTTTGGCGTTAATGCCCGCCTCATTACTATAGAGGTAAATGTAGCACAGGGTACTAAGTTTTTCATGGTTGGCCTACCCGACAATGCAGTAAAAGAAAGCGAACAGCGGGTGGAATCTGCCTTAAAGTATATCGGGTACAGAATGCCACGCCAGAAAGTAGTGGTAAATCTAGCCCCCGCAGACTTGCGTAAAGAAGGTTCTTCCTATGATTTGCCCATTGCACTGGGTATCCTTCAGGCCTCGGACCAGCTGCTTTCTGCTGAGCTGGAGCGTTATATTATTATGGGCGAGCTGGCCCTGGATGGAGCCTTAAGACCCATTAAAGGTGCACTGCCCATTGCCATTGAAGCCAGGAAGCAGGGATTTAAAGGCTTTATACTACCCAAGGAAAATGCCGCGGAAGCCGCCATTGTCAATAACCTGGATGTTATTGGGGTAACTGACCTGAAGGAAGCTATCGGGTTTTTTGAAGGCAAAGTCATGATTGCTCCTGCCAAACAAGATACCCGAGATATATTCTTCAACCAGCAGGATGTTTTTGATGTGGATTTCTCAGATGTGCAGGGGCAGGAAAATATCAAGCGGGCAATGGAAATTGCCGCAGCTGGCGGTCATAATGTGATCATGGTAGGTCCACCGGGTGCCGGTAAAACCATGCTGGCCAAGCGCCTGCCAACCATTCTGCCACCCCTAAGTCTGCATGAGGCACTTGAAACTACTAAAATTCATTCTGTAGCTGGTAAACTGGGAATCAATTCATCGCTTATTGCCCACCGACCTTACCGGGCCCCCCACCACACCATTTCCGATGTTGCCCTGGTAGGTGGGGGAGGCATTCCGCAACCTGGTGAAATTAGCCTGGCACACAATGGTATTCTTTTTCTCGATGAGCTGCCGGAGTTTAAGCGTACAGCGCTGGAAGTAATGCGCCAGCCGCTGGAAGAACGGCAGGTCACCATTAGCCGGGCAAAGGTGTCGGTAGAGTTTCCGGCCAATTTTATGCTCATTGCCAGCATGAATCCCTGCCCCTGTGGCTATCACAACCACCCCGATAAAGAATGTGTATGCCCCCCCGGTGCCGTACAACGCTACCTGAACAAAATAAGCGGGCCCTTGCTGGATCGGATAGATCTGCATGTGGAAGTTACACCCGTATCTTTCGACGAAATGACCTCACAGCGCAAAACAGAAAGCAGCAATCATATTCGGGAACGGGTGATCAAGGCCAGAGAGCGGCAGAGAAAACGCTTTGTGGAGCATCCGGACATCCATTCCAATGCCCTGATGCCTTCTCAGATGGTCAAGGAAATTTGTCAGATCAATGAGGGTGGAAAGGCACTGCTGAAAAGGGCGATGGAACGTTTAGGCCTCAGTGCCCGGGCTTATGATCGCATCCTGAAGGTGAGTCGCACCATTGCCGATTTGGCCGATACAGATAATATTCAGATAGAACACCTGGCCGAAGCCATACAATACCGCAGCCTGGATAGGGAAAGCTGGGCAGGTGGGTGAACCATCAATAGTTTTTACTTTTTGTCCTTACTGTATTCGCCACGGCGAATAGACTGAATGAACTTAGCCCAGTTGAGGGGATTGAAGAATGGATTGGTCCGGTAGAAGTTGCGGTTATGACTGTCCATAATCTGCTGCTGCGAAAATCGCTTGTAATTCTCGCTACCATCCATGGGCATGTTTTCCATCATCATGGCCATTAGGTTAGCATCCATGTTCCGCTTCAGGTGGTCTTCGTCTTCTTCATCTGGCAGGTCCATAGCCAAAATGGCCTGCTTAAAGAGCTGCTCGGTAGGGTAGGGGAAAATGGTAATTTCCGGCAGGTAGGTAGTATCGGGCGAAAGCTCTACAATAACCGTAATAGCATCACCGGCATTATTTGGTATTCTGAACCGCTGTTTTTGATAACCCAGGTAACTGATCACCACACTGTCACCCACCAGAACGGGCATGCTAAAGTAGCCAAGCATGTTAGAAACAGTACCTCGGCCGGCTTTCGGTACATACACGTGTACACCAGGCAAAACGGCAGTGCTGTCCTCAGAATCAAGTACAATACCAGAAAATTGTACAACAGGTGCCTTGCGCTGTGCCAGAACAGGTTGACTTAATACGCACAGCATCAGCACAAGCGGCAATACGAATAAGTAGTATTTTGGGCTTACCTGCACAGGGATGGAGTTAGTTTGGTCCAAGTTACATTAAGTTCTAAAAAGAAAACAATAAATTTACTTCAAATAGGTTCCAATGAGGCTGCCTTTTGTGTTCTAACGAAGTATGCGACTTAAAAATTTCAGTATTCAATTTGGTGTTCAAATATTTAAAGCCGTGTCTGATGAAGCCAGGCTGCGCATACTGCATCTGCTCTACCGCAATAAAGAAATGTGTATCTCAGATCTGGAATTAACACTGGATTATACCCAGACAAAAACCTCCAGACATATCAATTATTTAAAAAACTCAGGCCTTTTGAGCTTTCGGAAAGAAGAATTATATGTCTTCTATTACGTTAAAGAGGAGATGGAAGATGTTGTGCGGCAGCTCGTAGAACTGCTGGAGAAAGATCCAATCCTCAGGCGCGATCAGGAGGTTTACCAGATTCTCCACTCAAACCGCGAACTGGCAGTTAATAAACTTCAGCGCCGCCGCTGGATGGGTCTTCCGCAGCAATAGAAAAGCTTTTATGCGTCCGCTCAAAACTAAATATAAATACCTCTTTTTCGATCTCGACCATACACTCTGGGATTACACCACCAACTCCCGGGAGGCACTGGAAGAGCTTTACCAAAAGCACAGGCTCGAACAGCTGGGGGGCTTCTGCCCGGCCCGTTTTTGCAGTGCTTTCGATACTGTTAATAAAAAGCTGTGGGGCCTGAATGAATCGGGAAGGATTAGTAAGGATGAACTGCGGCGGCAGCGATTTGTAAGGGTGTTGGCCGCCCTGGGCCATGGCCAGGTAGAGGAAGACCTTACTGCTGGCCTGGACCGTGATTTTATGGCACTTTGCCCGGCCAAGCCAGGCCTTTTGCCTTTTGCCAGGGAAGTGTTGGAACATTTTCATGGGCGAATGCCACTGTATATTCTCACGAATGGCTTTCTGGATGTACAGGCAATAAAGCTGCGTTCAGCCGGCATCGCACATTATTTTACAGCCGTTTTTACTGCAGAAGACGCCGGTGTTGCAAAGCCGGATGTTGACTTTTTCCGTTATGTACTGAAGAGGATTGGTGCCAGGCCGGATGATTGTTTAATGATAGGAGACAACCTGAAAGCAGATGTAATTGGCGCCACTACTGCAGGCATAGACAGTGTGTACTATAATCCCCATAAACGAAAATATCATGTGCCGGTACAGCGTGATATTCAGTGCCTTAGCGAGCTGCTAAAACTCTTCTAATTGTGTAGGATATTTCTGTGACTAATGCTGCATAAGGTATTTTATGCTCTTTTGGTCTGTGTTCAGCAAGTACTGGTCATATTCTTTTAGCACCTGAAATTAAATAATGATTAATGTAATATTTGTGCTAAAACCATCTTGAAAATCGGCTTAATCTTTCCCAAATTGTACTGTTCCAAGAAATTCCTGCTCGTCTGTGAAGTTTAGCCCTTACTTATGTTGTTTGCTGCTTTGGTTGCTTTGCACACCAGCGCTCAGTCAAAACCAGGATAAAGTCCGGCAGGCTGAGCAATGGCTAAAACGGGCAAAAAAAGACTCTGTTTATGTAGATAAACTAAACGATTTAAGTAATGTATTTGCGCTTTCAGGCGAAAAAGATCCCCTGCCACTTATTTCGCAAGCGCTGCGGCTGTCCGACAGCCTGGACTACCTGCGGGGTAAAGGCATAGCCTATACCAACCTTGCCATAGTACACGATATTCGGGGCAATTACCACCAGGCCCTGGAAAATTATCTCATTGCCATGAAGCACCTGCGCGAGGTGCAGGACGAAGACTACCTTTCGCAGCTCTTACAAAACCTGGGCTTTTTTTACAGCAACCAGGGCAATTATGCCAAAGCCATAGAAGTAACCAAAGAAGCTGCCGATCTCAATTTTAAGAATCATGGTGAACACAGGGCCTCCTATAGCTGGAGCAACCTGGGCTATTACTATACAGAAGCTGCCGACTACGACAGCGCACTTTATTTTACCCTGCGAAGCTACGAAGTGCAAAAGGCGCAAAAAGATACCGCAGGCCTTGCCGATGTTTTTTTTAATCTTGCCAACATAGCCTGGAAATCAGATAAAAAACCTGCCAAGGCCTTAAATTATGGCCTGCAGGCACTGGATTTTTACCTGGCCAAGCCAGTAGAAAAAGAAACCTATATAGATTGTAAGTCCTTTGTTGGTTATATGTACCTGCAACTTGGTAATTACCCTGTGGCAGAAGAATACTTGCAGGAATCGCTGGAAGAAGCAAAAAAATACCAGTTCCGATTGCTGATGAAAAACATATACAGGTGGCAGGCCGAGCTTTATGCAGCCATGCAAGCCTGGGACTTAGCCTATGACAGGCACACAAAGTTTTTTCAGCTACACGATTCTATTTACAATGAACATTCTGCAAACCGGGTAGAGCAGCTAAAGGCAGAGTACGAACTGGGAACCCGGGAAGCTAAGATCAATCTGCTAAACAAAAGCAAGCTGCAGCAGGCCGATGAGCTGGAGCAGCAAATGTTCTATCGTAACAGCTTTATGGTGCTTTTTGTACTGTTTCTGGTAGTGGCTGTTATTTTGTACAGAAGCAACCAGGCCAAGAACCTCACCAACAAGCTTCTTACAGAGCAGAAGCGGCAGATAGAAGAAAAGAACACCGCCATCCTGCGGCAAAACGAGCTACTGGAAGAGCAAAAGCAGGCAATACTGCAACAAGCCCAAAACCTTAGCCAGGCAAATCATCAGATCAGCCGGCAACGCCAGGCAATAGAGGCAAAAACTCAGGACCTTAGCTCAAGCCTCAATTACGCTAGCCGCATCCAGCATGCTATGATGCCCCATCCGGAGGAGCTGAAAACAGCTTTACCCGATTCCTTTATCTGGCTTAATCCCAAAGAGATTGTAAGCGGCGATTTTTATTGGTTTGCGCACCTGCACAACAAGTTGTATCTGGCAGCCATAGATTGTACCGGACATGGCGTGCCTGGCGCTTTTATGTCCCTGATTGGTGATGTTTACCTAAACCAGACCATTCTCCAGGAGGAGCTGCAGGATGCAGACCAGATCCTGAACAGGCTGCACGAGCAGGTGCTCCGGACCCTAAAGCACGAAAATGGCTATAACCAGGATGGTATGGAGATAGGTCTCTGTGTAATTGACCTGGAGAAAAGAGTATTGGAGTTTGCGGGTGCAAGAAATAACCTTTATGTATGCCAGGCTGGTGCCGTACAGAAAATTAGTGGAGACAGAATGTATATAGGGGGTGCTGCCGGTGCAGATTTTACGGGCTTTACTGCACAGAAGCTGACGATTGCAGAAGGTACAGCTTTTTACATGAGCACCGATGGCGTACGCGATCAGTTTGGCGGCGATCATGATAAAAAGTTTGGTGAGAAGCGTCTGCTGGAGCTCATTGCCAGCATGTGTAACCTGCCTATGGAACAACAGCAGGAGCAGCTTCGCCAGCAAATGCGCACCTGGATGCACGGTTACGAGCAGACAGATGACATGATGGTGATAGGCTGGAAGATGTAAGCCATTCCTGTTCCAACTAGTTGTAGGCTATTCCAGCCTTGTTCAACTTCTCCCGCCTGGCCTTACCCGTCATACCTCGCCGGCCGCACCTCGCCGTCCGCACCTAACAGGTCATACCTAACCGGCTGTACCTAACCGGCTGTACCTTAACTTTGGGAGTCTTACCTTGCTGGTCGCACTTTTTTTGTACCTTTGCATTGCTTTTCGAATTTTAAACCAGTCCCGTCATGTCAAACGGATTTTTCAAAGTTCCATATCCCAAAAACGAGCCTGTACTTAATTATGCTCCTGGTTCTGCCGAGCGCAAAGCACTGAAAGCTGCGCTTGAAGAACTGCGTAGCCAGGAAATAGATGTACCCATGTACATTGGTGGTCAGGAAGTAAGAACAGGTAATAAAAAGAAACTTAGCCCTCCGCACGATCATCAGCATGTGCTTGGCTATTTCCACGAAGGTGATACCACACATGTAGAGCAAGCCATTCAGGCAGCCCTGAATGCAAAAGAATTATGGGAAGGCATGAGTTGGGAAATGCGTGCCAGTATTTTCTTAAAAGCAGCAGAACTGATTGCAGGTCCTTACAGAGCCAGGCTTAATGCTGCCACCATGCTGGGCCAGTCTAAAAATGCCTACCAGGCCGAAATAGATTCTGCCTGCGAATTTATCGATTTTCTGCGCTTCAATGTGTACTTCATGAGCGAGATGTACAAAGTGCAGCCAGAAAGTGCACCCGGCATCTGGAATCGCATGGAGTACCGTCCGCTGGAAGGCTTTATCTTTGCCCTTACGCCCTTTAACTTTACGGCCATTGCCGGCAACCTGCCAACGGCACCAGCCATGCTGGGCAATACTGTTGTTTGGAAGCCTGCCGAAACACAAATCTACTCTGCCCATGTGCTGATGGAGGTGTTTCGCGAAGCCGGTGTACCCGAGGGTGTGATCAATCTGATTTATGTAGATGGTCCCAGGGCCGGAGATATTATCTTCCGCCATCCGGATTTTGCAGGCATTCACTTTACAGGAAGCACCAAGGTATTTCAGATCATCTGGAAAACCATTGGCGAGAATATAGGCCGCTACAAGGGTTATCCGCGCATAGTCGGCGAGACCGGGGGTAAAGATTTTATCCTGGCGCACCCTTCTGCCCATGCCAAGGCCCTGGCCACTGCTATTACCCGTGGTGCTTTTGAGTACCAGGGACAGAAATGTTCTGCTGCATCGCGTGCGTATGTGCCTGCTAATTTGTGGGAAGAAGTAAAGGGTTATGTACAGGAAGACCTCAAGAGCCTGAAGATGGGCGGCGTTGAAGATTTTGGAAACTTTGTCAATGCCGTGATTGATGAAAAGTCTTTCGACAAAATCAGTCAGTACATCGATGGGGCCAGGAACGATGATTCAGTGGAACTGATAGCAGGCGGTAACTACGACAAAAGCAGGGGTTATTTTATAGAACCAACAGTTTTTAAAGTAGATAATCCCAGCTACACCACCATGTGTGAAGAGATCTTTGGCCCTGTGCTTACCATTTATGTATACCAGCCAGAGCGATTCGTAGAAACCCTGGAGCTGGTAGATAAAACTTCGCCTTATGCGCTTACCGGTGCCATCTTTGCCCAGGATCGGTATGCTATAGAGCTGGCTACCAAAAAGCTTTCCCATGCTGCCGGTAACTTCTACATTAACGATAAGCCAACCGGCGCCGTAGTAGGTCAGCAACCCTTTGGTGGCGGCCGTGCCTCTGGTACCAATGACAAAGCCGGTGCTCAGCTAAACCTGATGCGGTGGGTGTCTGTACGCACCATTAAGGAAACCTTTGCGCCACCGGTAGATTACCGCTACCCGTTTCTACAGCAGGATAAATAGCCAGTTTGGCAGGCTGAAGAACTGTAAAGCCGCTTCCTGTAGAAGGAGGCGGCTTTTTTGATTTAGATGACGGCGGGAGGAAAAAGGCTGAAAAAGAAAAAGCCGGTATAAACCGGCTTCCATCTCATCTATCAGATTAAATTCCTTGATCAGGATGCCTGTTAAAACGGCAGGTCATCCTCCTGAATATCATTTAAAAAGCTGCTGCCACTGCCAGCTTCTTTGCTGGATACCTGCATCCAGCTGGGTGGCTCTTGTGTGTTTGTGGCGGCTGCGGCAGGTTTGCGATATCCGCCGCCACCCGATTGAGCTGCTGCAGGGGCACCTCCACCTTCTGCGCCGGCACGTTCCAGCCGCCAGGCCTGCAGGGTATTAAAGTACTGGGTAGCCCCCTGGTGGTTGGTCCAGGCACGGCCCCGTATGCTGAAATGAATGTCTACTTCTTCACCGGCTTTAAAATCATCCAGCATCTCGCAGCGGTCTTTTACTATTTCAAACTTAATAAGCTGCGGATACTGCGGGTTGTCGGCATATTCAATTACAAATTCGCGTTTGCTGAAACGGTCGTTGATATGCTGGGTATCGAAAATCTCTTTAATCTTTCCTCTCAGATTCATCATAGCTGCAAAATTAACCAAGTGGTGGATAACAAAGTTAATGAATCTAGCTTCGTCTTAAAAACCAAAATGCAGATACCCTAATTTTTTTAGCAAAGTATTGGTCCATGCCTCAGAAAACGTTTTCGCCACGCTATATAATTCAGGAAATTGAGCGGCTGCTGCAGCACCTTTTCAGAAGCTATAAAGATTATGTTCTTTTTTTTGGCGGGCTTCTGCTGGGGCTACTATTCGTAGGCCTGCTGGGCAAAGGGTTTTATGAACTGCTGGATGCCCTGAATGAAAAAAAACTTGGTAACTTCGACGATGCCATTACCGGGTGGGTGCTTAGGTGGGAAAGTCCTCTGCTAACCCGGTATTTTAATGCAATCACGGATTTGGGCGATCGTGTAGCCTTTGCTGTTCTGTCTGTCATACTTTTTGCTTATTTCTATTTTCGCAAAGGCAACCTGATTTTTGCTGTTCAGGCCCTGGTAGTATTGTTAATAGCCGGGGCACTTAATTTCTGGCTTAAGGATCTTATTGCCCGGCCAAGACCAGAAGCGGCCCATGAGTTTGGCATAAGCACCTTAAGTTTTCCCAGCGGACATGCCATGAGCAGCATTGCCTTCTATGGGTTTCTGATCCACCTGACATGGCGTATTTACAAAAGTCAGCTTAAAAAGGTGGCCATCACCACCATACTGGTGCTGTTTATTATTAGTATAGGGCTTAGCCGGGTATACCTGCAGGTGCACTACCCAAGTGATGTATTGGCAGGCTTTGCAGCGGGGGGCATTTGCTTGATCATTTTCATCCTAATCTTCTCCTACATGCGTTTCCGCCAGCGGAAGAAAGGAGAAGATCTTCAGCCCGATTCCGCAACTGCAGAAGAAGGGTAAGAAGCTTTATATTACCGGACAGGATCAGGCTTGGTATCATTAAAAATATATGCTTCTGTTTACTTTATATCATATAACAGTTACCAATCAACATCACCCTAAATTTCATTCACTTACCGTCTATCCTTAAAATTGACCATTACCGGCGGATGCTTGGTCAATTCAAATAAAAAAAACTACTTTGTGTTTGTACTAAAGATCATTTAACTAGTACTTAAATAGTATGAAGCGAATATTACTGTTGGGCTTCCTTTGTTGTGCAGGACTGGCCCAGGCACAAAACAAGCCCGAGGATGTGCAAACCTTCACGCTGGATAACGGCATGAAGATTTTGGTGCTGGAGGATCATACCATCCCTAATGCCAATATGTACCTGTTCTGGAAGGTGGGCAGCCGCAACGAATATCCCGGAATTACCGGCCTGAGCCATTTCTTTGAACATATGATGTTCAATGGCTCCAAAAAATACGGACCAAAAATGTTTGACCGTACCATGGAAGCAGCTGGTGGTAGCAATAATGCCTATACCACCGAAAACGTTACGGTTTATACCGACTGGTTTCCCAGCAGCGCCCTGGAGACCATCTTCGATCTGGAAGCAGACCGCATTGCCAACCTGGCCCTGGACGATCAGATGGTGGAAAGCGAACGCGGTGTAGTGCTGAGCGAGCGTAGCACCGGTTTAGAGAATAGCAATTACCGGATGCTAAGCGAACAGGTAAAGGCCTCGGCCTTTATGGCGCACCCATACCGTTGGTCGGTCATCGGCTACGAAAGCGACATCAAGAACTGGACAAAGGATGACCTGCAGCGCTATTTCGAAACTTACTATGCACCTAATAACGCTGTGGTAGTGATTGTGGGTGCTGTGAAGCTGGCAGAAGTAAAGGCATTGGCCAATAAATATTTTGCTCCGCTAAAAGCGGCAGCGCCAGCGCGCGAAGTGCATACCGTAGAGCCCGAGCAGCTGGGAGAAAAGCGGGTGATGGTGCATAAAAAAGTTAGCACACCCAACCTGATGATGGCCTGGCATACGCCCGCTACCCAGAGTGAGGATTTCTTTGCCCTGGATCTGATGAATACGATCCTGAGCAGTGGCAACAGCAGCCGTCTTTACAAAGCATTGGTAGACGAACAGCAGCTGGCCACCAGCATATTTACTTATGTACCGGAAAGCTTCGATCCTAACCTAATGTATCTCTATGCAGTTGCGAGTGGACAGGCCGATGAGGCCAAACTTGAGACCGCTGTAGATAGTGTGCTCACTACCTTTATTCAGGAGGGGCCTACGGACAGAGAGCTGCAAAAAGCTAAAAATGCAAAGCTGATGGAGCTTTACCGCACGCTGGAGACCATTAACGGCAAAGCCAACACCCTTGGTACCTACGAGCTGTTTTTTGGTGACTACCGCAAGATGTTTGAAGCGCCCGACCAGTACGAAAAGGTTACCGCTGAAGACATTAAACGCGTGGCACAGCAGTACCTGACGCGTCAGAACAGAACTGTAGGTGTTTTAAAGGACCTTTCAAACGAATTAGCGCAAGATGCTCAAGAATAGACTATTCTCCCTTATTACCGGCCTGCTAATGTTAAGCATTGGTGCACAGGCTCAGGAATTTAAGCTGCCGAATTACCAAACAGTGCAGCTGCCCAATGGCCTTACGCTCTACCTCATGGAGCAGCAGGAAGTACCCCTGATCAGTGTGTCTGCCGTATTGCCAGCTGGCAGCATCTACGAGTCTGCCAAGCCAGGGCTGGCGGCAGTTACAGCCGATGCGCTTGTGTTTGGCGCCGGTAAACGCAGCAAACAAGAGATTGAGGAAGCCCTTGACTTTGTTGGCGCTTCTGTAAACAGTTGGGCCGATAAAGAAACTGCAAATTTACAGGCTTCCTTTGCTAAGAAAGATGCAGACCTGGTGCTGGGCATCATCAAGGATATGCTGGTAAACCCGCGTTTCGACCAGGCAGAATGGCAAAAGCTACAAAGCCGGTTAATTGTAGAGTACGATCAGGCCAAGGAAAGCCCCAGAAACGTAATCTCATCTTATTACGATACCTTCGTTTTTGGCAGCCATCCCTATGGACGGTCCTCGCTGGGTACAAAAGAAGGTTTGCAGAATATCAGTGCTGCCGATCTGCAGGGCTTTTACCAGCAGCATTATCAGCCTGGTGCAGCGGCCATGGCGGTCGTGGGCGATTTCAATGCAAAGGAGATGAAGAAGAAGATACAGGCGCTCTTCAAAGACTGGAAAGGAAAAGGCACCGCTGCCAAATTGGAAATGGCGCAGCTACCTAAGCAAAACCAGGCGCGGGTGTTGCTGGTGAATAAGCCAGATGCCCGTGAGACCACCTTTTACATTGGTGGGCCGGGTGTTGCCCGTAACAACCCAGATTGGGTAGCCATACAGGTCGTAAATACAATATTGGGTGGCCGTTTCACTTCCTGGCTAAATGACGAACTGCGTGTGAACAGTGGACTAACCTATGGCGCCCGCAGTGCCTTCGATAGTTATAGAGCAGGCGGCACTTTCGTGATCAGCACCTTCACCAAAAACGAAAGTACCGAGGAGGCCATAAACCTGGCGCTTAAAACGTATAGCAGACTGCAGGAGAAAGGCATCGATGCAGAAACCCTGGAGTCTGCCAAGAATTATGTGAAAGGGCAGTTTCCACCCCGCTATGAAACTGCTGGTTCCCTGGCCAATTTGCTAACCGATATGTACTGGTATGGTTTAGATGAAAGCTTCATCAACAACTTTCAGCAAAAGGTGGGCGAGCTTGATGTTGCGAAAGCCAATGCCATAGCCAAGCAGTATTTTCCTAAAGAGAACCTACAGTTTGTACTCATAGGTAAAGCAGAAGAGCTGCGTGAGACTGCTAAAAAGTGGGGTACCCTGGAGGAGAAGGAAATCGCAGCAGACGGCTTTTAAACCCTGTTTTAAACGTTTGCATAGAAAGCTGCCCAGACCATGGGCAGCTTTTTTTGTTCCTAACAATCATTCAGCGTACGCCAGAATATTTTTTTCAGCTTGTTACACTGGCTGCTGCCTGTTATAGCTGCCATTTAAGTTAACATAGTTTAGTTACGGTAATCTTTTTATACCAAGGCAGTTAGCTTTCATAATTGTTTCCAAAACTATTATTTCAAACGTTTTCTACCTTTTCCCTGAAAGCAGTGTCTTTATTAGCAGGAGGTCACAGCTGTTGCCAATATCAAAGTTTTTTTGTTTAAGCGTAGGGGTGAGGTATTGTTGGAAAATCAATATAAAGTCCAATTCCTCATTCTGGGTTATTTGATAGCGGCACAGAAAACAGCCAGTATTTGCTGCTGTTAGGCGGTTGTTTAGCAACAGATAATTTGCTAAATTATCGTATTCACAAGTAATTGCTGTGGCTTTTTTTCCCCTTTTAAGTGTAAGTTTGGTGTTTATAAAAAAAGAAATGCAATTAAACAATTTTCGAAAACGTTTGCGGTAACCTTTTCCTCAGAATTTTAAATTTTTGCTTGTATTATATATGAGAATAGTGTGATATTGATTTTGATCTTTTAAGCTTTCGAACCAATCAACTTTTTTTTTACATATGAGAAAAATTCTACTTGTACTTATTTTACTTGGCTGTGTGTTGTGGCAGCCAGTGCTAGCACAGGAGAGCAGGATTACGGGAACCGTAACAGATGCTGCTTCTGGAGATGGATTACCGGGGGTTAGTATCTTAATTAAGGGTACTTCTACGGGTACCGTTACTGATATGAACGGTGCCTACGCAATTAGCGCGGATCCTACAGCAACTTTAGTGTATTCATTCATTGGCTATGTTCAGCAAGAGGTGGCCATCAACAACAGAAGTGTTATTGATGTTCAGCTAAGCGAAGACGTAGAGCAGCTGTCGGAAGTAGTAGTAGTAGGTTATGGTACCCAGGAGAAAAAAGATGCAACTGGTGCTGTACAGTCTGTGAAAGCCGAAGACTTTAATCAGGGTGTTATTGCTTCTCCGGAGCAGCTTATCCAGGGTAAGTCAGCTGGTGTGCAAATTACACAGGCCAGTGGTGAGCCAGGTGGTGGGGTTAATATCAGGATCAGAGGTACTTCTTCTGTAAGAGGTGGCAATAATCCGCTTTTTGTAGTGGATGGTGTTCCGCTTGCCGGCGATGATGTTTCTGCCGGTGGTGCAGACATTGGCCGCGGTACTTCATCTGCCCGTAACCCTTTGAACTTCCTCAACCCGAATGATATTGCCAGCATTGACATTCTAAAAGATGCATCTGCAACAGCTATCTATGGTTCCAGAGGTGCTAATGGTGTAGTATTGATTACTACTAAGAGTGGTAGAGGCAAAAGACAAACCGTAGAATATGGTACTTCATTAAGTATCTCTGAGGCTGCAAACAGGTTCGATCTGTTAAACAGGAATGAGTTTTTGTCTAATGCAGACAGACTGGGTTCTGATGTGGAAGCGCTGGATTATGGTGGAAATACCGACTGGCAAGATGAAGTTTTAAGAACCTCTGCATCGCATAAGCATGACTTATCCTATGCCAATGCGTACAAAACCGGCGATTACCGTGTTTCTTTAGGTTATCAGAATCAGGAAGGTATTGTTCGCAATTCTTCCATGGAAAGAATGTCGGCCCGTTTAAACTGGAACCAAAGCTTCCTGAATGAAAAGTTAAACTTTGGTTTACAGGGAACATTCTCCAGAATCAACGATGAGCAGGCTGCCATCACAGACAATTCTGGTTTTGAAGGTGACCTGATTGGTGTAATGTACATGGCCAATCCAACCTGGCCAGGTTATGCAGATTCACAGTTTGATAGCGCTGTTGCTAACCCATTAGCACTTCTGAAATATTATCAGGATAATACTGAGACTGATAGACAACTGATCAATGCCTCACTTGATTATGATATCATCAGCGGCCTGAACTTCAGGCTGAATGGTGGCTATGATAATTCAAATTCCGACCGAGGTGCCGTTTTTTCTCCTGATCTGTTCTTAGGCAACGGTATCTACGAGAATGGCCGTGGCTTTGCTGGTGAAATAGATACTAAAAACCTGCTTATGGAGGCTTTGTTGAACTACGAGAAAAAGTTCAGCAACGGCAACTTAACATTGTTAGGTGGTTATTCTTATCAGCAATTTAACAGAGAAGGTATCAACATCTTAGGCTGGGGCTTCTCAGACCCTAACATGGATGCAATGGTAGGTCAGTTAAGAGCTTCATCTTCAATGTTGAGAGATGCTATCGGAGCCCAGGGTATTGGTAATTACCAGCAGTTTGGCTACCATGCCGGAGGCTTCTTTGTGAACAGCTTATTCCCTGAACCGACAACTACCCCGCTATCGGAAGCACCTGCGTCTATGGTAAGGGCTGTTACTGGTGATCAGTTTGCAACCAAAGACGAATTACAGTCTTTCTTTGGTAGAGCAAATTATAGCCTGATGGACAAGTATTTGTTTACCCTTACTTTCCGGGCAGATGGCTCTACCAAGTTTGGTGGAAACAACAGATATGGTTATTTCCCTTCCGCTGCTTTTGCCTGGAGATTGTCTGAAGAAGCGTTTATTCCAGATGTATTTGATGATCTTAAGTTAAGAGTTGGTTATGGTATTACTGGTAACCAGGAAATTCCTCATAACTTATATCAAAGACGTGAGCGCTACACTGGGATTTCCATTCAAAACTCTGGTGAAGTGCTGGTGCCAGGTCTTAACCCAATCTCATATGAAAACCCAAATCTTCAGTGGGAGCAAACCAGCCAGACTAACCTGGGCTTAGATTTCGAATTCCTGGGCGGTAGATTAGGGGGCAGTGTGGATCTTTACAGAAAGGTGACCACAGATCTGTTGATTCAGGTAAGAACTGCGCAGCCATCTCC
>JASLAE010000376.1 GCA_030147305.1 Cesiribacter sp. | reverse complement strand
GGAGCGGTAAGCATTGAAGAGGTTTACGGTATAGCCGTTGTAAAGCTCGGCCAGTGCATTGAGCATTTCTGCCTTGATGTTGGGGTGATTTTCGAAAATATCGAGGATGTTGATCTGGGGGAGCACGTAAATTTCGGCCCGTTCACTAACCACAAGGCTGGTGTAAATGCGGCGTGTGTTTTCCAGCAGGGCATTATCACCAAAGGCATTGCCTCTTTCCAGCAGGGAGAGCACTTCGAATTTTTCGCCCAGGTCAATGTTTAGTGAAATGGTGCCACTGCGGATTACATACAAGGCCTGGCTGGGGTCATTGCGGAAAAAGACTACCTCGTCCTGGGTATAGGTGCGCAGAAACATGTAGGGCGTAAACAGGGCTAATTCATCATACGTAAGCCGCTCAAACAACTTCACCTCCGAAAGAAAGGTGAAGAGGGCATTTTCCTGATCGGTATAAGATTTTTTAAAAGGATTGATCATGGCTTAATAGCCTTATTTCAAGGCTTAAGCAGCCTAATTTCGAATATTTCTGTGGTCTGCGGTGTAATTTTAAAGCGATTGTCCAGCCGGTGTCCGACCACCCAGGCAATTGAATCCCCTGAAACTACCAGCAACACTTCACCTTTCAAGTTTACAGGTATTTTGCGGTCGATCATAAAATCACTTAGCTTTTTTTTGCCCCCCATGCCCAGTGGAATAAACCAGTCGCCAGCTTTGGGGGTACGCAGCTGAAGCGGGAATTGTAGCAACTGAAAATCCAGCGCAGCAACCTGGGGGTCTGTAGAGCGTATATAGCCTTTCGCTGAGCACTTTTTTATTAGCACAATGGTATCACCCACTTGCAACTTAGTATTTTCCGGATAAATCAGCATGTCCGGCGGACCCTCTGCTGCCAGGGGACTGATCACCAGCTGCTGCCGGTCCACGCCAATGCGGTGAGAGGATGTGGAGAACCATTTGCCAGATAGTGCACCACCCGGCCCTTCTACTGCAGACAGGATTTCGCCGGCCTCCCGCCAACCGCCACCAAAGGGCTGCAGCAGTGCGCCCAGCAGGTACTGTGGCTCCCGTTCCTGTAGGAGCCGGGGCAGCTGGAGATAGGTGTGGCCTTCCCGCTCTTTCATGATTTCTCCGCGCAATTGTGCAACCAGGCTTTCCAGCAAATTTTCGCCCGCCCGCACCTGTCTGGCCGTTTCCATAAAGGCTTCCTCCAACCGGGGATTTAGCGCCTTAAGCGGCGGTACTACCTGCTGACGAATGTTATTGCGCCTGTATTTCAGAGAACGGTTACTGCTGTCTTCCCGCCACGAAATTCCTGCTGCTCCGGCATAGGCTTCCAGTGCCTCACGGGTAGCAAAAAGCAGGGGCCGTACCAGCTTACCCCGTTTCGGGGCAATGCCATGCAAGCCAGCCAGGCCGGTACCGCGGCTCAGGTTCAGCAGCATGGTTTCGGTGAGATCGTTAAGATGGTGGGCGGTCGCCACAAAAGCATAGCCTTCCTGTTGTAGTAGCTGCTCAAACCACTGGTACCGCAGCTCACGTGCTGCCATCTGAATAGAAACCTTCGCTGCTTGGGCATGCTGCGCCGCTGCCAGGCGGGTAGTGAAAAAAGGAACTTTCAGCTCAGTGGCCAGTCCTTCAACAAAGCGTGCATCCTCCTCGGATTCATGTGCGCGCAGGCCAAAGTTTGCATGAGCGATGGCAAAGGCATAGGGCGACTGGCTAAAAAGCCTGGCCATAACGACAGAATCCAGCCCGCCGCTTACGGCCAGCAGTATTTTGTCGCCTTCTGTAAAAAGCGATTCCTTTTTTATGTATGCCAAAAAAAAATCCTGCATAAGGAGATGCACCCTTTTTACGTTACCTTTGTGCAAAGGTAAAAATCGCCGTTTAGAAATGGGGATTTCATCCCAAATTTAGCGGGGTGGTGCTGGAGCACTTATACAATATACCCTTTGAGGACGAAAAGAACAGCATGCAAAATAAAAGGTTTTTCTGGTTGCTCCTGCTACCAGTCCTTTTCCTGGTAGGGCTTCCGGATGCCATTGGTCAACAACGCCTTCGTTATACAGCCGATAAACAGGAGGGTCGTCGGGTAAACCGGGAACGTATCGATTACCTGATTGGTAATGTGATTATCCGCCAGCAGGAGACGATCATCCATGCCGACTCGGCCCAGGTACAGCGGCAGGAACGGAAAGCAGAAGCTTTTGGCCGTATACGGGTAGAGGAGGGCGATTCTATCAACATTACTGCTAAACGCCTGGTCTATGACGGACAAACCGGCACTGCATTCCTCTATGAAGATGTAGTTTATCAGGATGGCAGCACTGTGCTTTACACCGATAACCTGGAGTTTAACAAATTTACCGGCATCTCTTCCTACCACAGCGGTGGACGCATGGTCGATAACGAGAACACCCTTACCAGCGAGCAGGGGGTGTTTGATAAACCCAACCAGCAGGCCAGCTTCTTCGGGAAAGTGGTGCTGCAATCCCCGGACGCTACTGTATATTCCGATACGCTTTATTATAATACACAATCGGGTCAGGCGCGCTTTGTAGGCTTTACGCGTGTTGTAAAGAGTGACGGTACCATTACCGAAGCAGAAGAGGGCCTTACCTATAACACGCAGTCAGAAAATGCTGCCGTGTTGGAAGGATTCATCGAGAACCAGGACTATATTATTACCGGTACCAGGCTGCGCTACGACCGGCAGAAAGAATTATTCACGGCCATGGGCAATGTGAAGATGACAGCCAAAAACCAGGATGTAATCATCGTGGGCGAAGAAGCCTTCTACGAGCGTAATACCGGCATTACCAAAGTTTACGGAAGGCCAGTGATGAAACGGCCGGTGCAGAACGACACCCTTTACCTGTCTGCCGATACCATGATGGCCATAGAAAGCCAGGAAGCTGCACAAAAAAGGCTGCTGGCCTGGGGTGGAGTACGGATTTTCAAGGAAGACCTGCAGGGTGTGGCAGATTCGCTGGCATACAAGCTGGCAGATTCTGTGCTTTTCTTTTATCGCAACCCGGTGCTGTGGAGTGAAGAAAATCAGCTTACAGGAGATACCATCAGCCTGCAGATACGCAACAACCAGGTGGAGCGACTCCGGCTGTTGCAGAACGGCTTTGTGGTCTCTAAAGATACTGTTATCAATTACTACAATCAGGTAAAAGGCAGGCTGGTCACTGCTTTCTTCGGAGACAATGCCCTGCAGCAGATTGCCGTAAATGGCAATGGCGAGAGCATCTATTTTGTGCTGGACGATGAAACCCAGAACATTATGATGGGCATGAACCGACTTACCTGCAGCAACATGCTCATAAGCTTTGGGGAACGTACGGTGCAGCAAATACGTTTTTATCAGCAGCCAGATGCAATCTTTGTGCCGCCGCACGAATTGCTGGAACCGGACACCCGCCTGTCGGGATTCCAATGGCTGGAATCCCGGCGGCCCAGTAAAGCACAGGTGCTTTCCCGGGTGCCTGTCCTGGGCGCTGATTCGCTCGCTCCTGCACCGGCAACAAACGGGCCCGGGAATGGGGCTGCCCAGCCAGTGCCAAGTGCTACTGCACCTGCTCAGCTCAAGCCATCTTCTGCTGCACCGGACAGGAGCCAGCCGCAGCCGGCCTTAACACCTGCAGCCAAGCCGAATTCAACAGAAAATCAGCCTGTCCGCACTAAAAAGAAAAAGCCCGCAGGAGGCACTCCTGTATTAAACAAACAAGATCAGTAGGCATATGCATTGCCATTGTTACGGATTACACTATATTTGCAGGCTTATGCGTTCCAGTCACTATACTATTCTCATCACGGGCTTCCTGCTGATCCTTGCTTTTGGATCTTGCAGCCGCTTTTCTAAGATTCAGAAAAGTGAAGACCCAATGGAAAAATACAATGCCGCTCTTAAATATTACGAAGATAAGAGCTATTCAAAGGCAGCCATACTGCTGGAAGATGTTCTGCCTTTGCTAACCGGTAGAGAAGAAGGGGAAAAGGCTCAGTTTCTTTATGCTTATGCACATTTCTACCAGAAGCTTTACATAGAAAGCGGGTACTACTTTAAGCAGTTCTACGATCTCTACGGCCGCAGTCCGCAGGCAGAGGAGGCCCTGTTTATGCATGGCTACTCACTCTACCTGCAATCGCCTAATTTCAACCTGGATCAGACCAGTACCCTGGAAGCCGTAAATGCCCTGCAGAATTTCATTAACCTCTACCCGCAGAGCGAGTACAAGGAAAGGGCTACCACCATTATGGACGAGCTACAGGTAAAGCTTGCCGAAAAGGCCTTCGACAATGCCAAACTTTATTATAGCGTAGGGCGTTACAAAGCTGCGCTGGTAGTGCTTGAGACCTTTTCTGATGACTTTCCGGACTCACCTTATAACGAAGAGGCAGCTTATATCAGAATACTGGCGGCTTATGACCTTGCCCGTAACAGCCTTGCAAGCAAGCAGCACGAGCGCTATAGCAATGTGGTGGACATTTATCAGAATTTTATCGATACCTATAGCGAAAGCCAGTTTGTGCCCGATGCAGAACGGGTTTATGTGAATAGCCTGGCAGCCCTTGAAAAACTTAAATCTGACAATACCACAGCAAATAATAATCTCTAATCATATGACGACTAAAGCATCTCTGGTAACACGCGATCTTGACAAACTGGTAGCACCTACTGGTAATACCTACGCTTCCGTAGCGGTTATCTCAAAGCGTGCCCGGCAGCTTTCTACCCAAATGAAAGAGGAGCTGAGCTCTAAACTGGCAGAATTTGCCTCTACGGTAGATAACCTGGAAGAAGTATTTGAGAACCGCGAGCAGATCGAGATCTCTAAGTACTACGAGCGCATGCCCAAGCCCAGCATTGTTGCTACAGAAGAATTCCTGAACGGAGAGCTTATCTTCCGTAAAGTAGAAGATCAGGACGAAATCAGAACAGATCTATTATAAGATACCCGCATGCTACACGGCAAAAAGATTTTGCTGGGGGTATGTGGCAGTATTGCAGCGTATAAAGCAGCCCCGTTAACGCGGCTGTTGGTAAAAGCAGGAGCAGAGGTGCAGGTTATCATGACGCCCTCTGCTTTGCCTTTTATAGGCCCCCTCACCCTGGCAACCCTTTCGAAGCGACCCGTGCTGCATCAGTATGCAAATACAGATACCGGCGAGTGGCATAACCATGTGGCGCTGGGCTTGTGGGCAGATGCCCTGCTGGTGGCGCCGGCCAGCGCCAATACCCTGGCAAAGTTTGCAGGCGGAATATGCGATAACCTGCTAACGGCCGTTTATCTCTCTGCACGTTGCCCCGTTTACCTGGCACCGGCCATGGACCTGGATATGTACCAGCACCCGGCTACGCAGGCAAACCTGCAGCGGCTGCAAAGCTGGGGCAACCTGCTTATTGCGCCCGAAACAGGAGAGCTTGCCAGTGGATTGTGGGGGCAGGGTCGTCTGGCAGAACCGGAAACAATTGTACAGTACCTGACACAACAGCTTGACCGCGAGCAACCGCTCAAGGGGCAATTAGCAGGGAAAAAGGTGATGATCACGGCTGGACCAACCTATGAAGGACTGGATCCGGTTCGCTTTATTGGTAACCACAGCACCGGCCGTATGGGCTTTGCCCTGGCAGAAGCGGCTGCAGCTGCTGGCGCTGAAGTAGTGTTGGTTAGCGGCCCTACGCAGATATCCATCGAGCACCCTGCCATCCGGCAGATAAAAGTATGCACCGCTGCAGAAATGTATGAAGCCTGCCGTGCACACTACAGCAGCCAGGATGTCGTTATCTTTGCGGCAGCGGTTGCCGACTACAAGCCTGTTGTACAGGAGACCCAGAAGATCAAGAAAAAAGGTGATCGGTTGCAGCTGGAGCTTGAGAAAACAGTAGACATCGCTGCCACACTGGGCAAAGAAAAACAACAGCAGTTATTGGTGGGCTTTGCCCTGGAAACTGAAAACGAAGCGGTGCACGCCCGCCAGAAGCTGGAAAAGAAGAACCTGGACCTGGTTGTGTTAAACAGCCTGCGGGAAGATGGGGCCGGTTTTGGACATAGTACCAATAAAATAGTTATTTTCGATCGGGATGGCAGCCAGAAAGCCTATGCGCTGAAAGCGAAGAAAGAAGTGGCTGCCGATATTTTAGAAGAAGTAATAAGAAAATTGCATGCAGCTTAAATCCCTACTCTGTACGCTACTGATGGCTTTGGCCCTGCTTCCGCTGCAGGCGCAGGAGCTTAACTGTACGGTGCAGATCAACGATGCACAAATAGATGTAGCCGATAAGCGGGTGTTTCGTGAAATGGAAAGGGCCTTTGCCCAGTTCATCAACGAAACCAAGTGGACAGACGATACCTACGATTTCAACGAGCGGATCAACTGCACCATGCAGATTACCATTAGTGCCATGCCAAACATTGGTACTTATACCGGTACGCTGGTGATCAGGTCGGTAAGGCCGGTGTATAATACCAGCTACACTACCTCTACCTTTACCTTTGTAGACCGCGAGTTTAATTTTAATTATGTAGAAGCACAGCCCTTAAACTTCAACGCGAACGCCTTTAACGACAACATCACCTCCATGCTGGCATTTTATGCCCATATGATCATTGGCATGGATAACGATACTTTTGCAAAACTGGGCGGTAGCGCTAACTTTCAGCAGGCACGGAGCATTGCGCAGATTGCCCAGCAGCAGGGGGGCATTCCCGGCTGGGACCCTACATCGGGTGGAAATGCCAGCCGCAACCGGGGTGCATTGGCCGAAAGTGCATTGAATAGCCGCCTGCAGCCGCTGCGGGAAGTAATTTATAACTACCATCGCCTGGGGCTGGATACTTTTACTGCCGACGCTGAAGCCAGCCGGAAGCTAATACTGGAGAACCTTACGCTGATAAAGCAGGTGCGGGATTACAATCCTTCTTCTATTTTGCTGATTACTTTTTTTGACTCCAAAGCTACCGAGCTGGCCAATATGTTTCAGCAGGGTGCTCCGCAGGTAAAACAGCAGGCCTATAACCAGCTGATTGCCATCGATCCTTCCAATACCGAAAAATACGGGACAATTTTGCGTTGATCCGCTAAATCTTTTAGCAACTATTGCTGTTGGATATAAGTGAGAAGCTTCTGGCGGAGCAAAAAAAGTAGTATTTTTAGCAGCTGTTTGGCTAAAAGCAGCTGGCTATGGCGAAGAGGCAACAACGCATCAACACAAAAGATCTTAAACACACTGCATCCCAATGGCTACAACAGCCACTCACTGTTGTGCTGCGGCAGGGCGCGATCTATTATGTGCAAGTGCAGGCGCTGCAGGCAGATGAATTGCTGTGCCAGGATGCGCTGGGCCTCAAACATACTTTCTCATTAACTGATATAAAAGAAATAATTCTGGATATTCCGGTAGCTGCGCATGCTCAAACATCTGCTGATTAAAAATTACGCGCTCATCAGAGAGCTGGAAATGCAACCTTCGGCTCACCTAAATATTATAACCGGCGAAACCGGTGCAGGTAAATCCATTATGCTGGGAGCCGTAGGCATGCTCCTGGGCAACCGCGCCGATACGCGCGTTCTTTATGACGAAGATACAAAGTGCATTGTGGAAGGGACTTTCGATATTAGTGAATACACTGCCCTGAGAGCACTTTTTACAGAAGAAGAACTGGAGTACGATGCAGAAACTGTTATCAGAAGGGAGATAAGCCCTACAGGCAAGAGCCGGGCGTTTATCAATGATACACCCGTAACACTAGAGGTGCTGCGCCGGGTGGGCGACTACCTGATGGACGTACATTCCCAGCACGATACCCTGCAGCTGGGTACTAATGCCTACCAGCTCAGCATTATCGATGCGTTTGCACAGACTGCGCCTCAGCTGGAAAGCTACCAGCAGGCATATCGCCAAATGCGCAGGCTGCAGCAGACCTTTGAGCGGCTTACCGAAGAGGCTGCCAACATGCGCAAAGAAGCCGACTATAACAGCTACCTGCTCGGGGAGCTGCAGGAATTTCAGCTCGACGGGCTAAACCAGCATGAGCTGGAAGAAGAACTGGAAAAGCTGGAGCATGCCGAAGAAATTAAGTTAAAGCTTGCCGGCGTACTACAGGCCCTGGAGTACAACGATGAGCTTGCCCTGAACCCCCAGCTGCATACCGTGCTGGCAGAACTGCGGTCGGTAGGAAAATATGCAGAAAGCTACCGCCAACTCGCGCAGCGGCTCGAGAGTGTGGTCATAGAAATGAAAGACCTAACCCGAGAAGTAGAGGCAGAGGAAGGCTCCGTTGAGCTGGACCAGGAGCGGATTGTAACCCTGCAGGACCGCTTGAGCAGCCTGTACAAACTGCAGCAAAAGCATGGCCTGCAAACTGTAGAGGAATTGGTGCAATTGCGCGACGAACTGGCCGGCAAAGTAAATCGTGCTGAAGGCCTGGATGAAGAAATTGCTGCCACCCAAAAGCAGCTGGAAGAAGCTCGCAGGCAGGTAGAAGAAAAGGGTAAACAGCTCAGTGACAAGCGCCGGGCTGTGTTTAAGAAGTTCATAGGAAAAATAGAAGAACTACTGGGAGACCTGGGCATGCCGGAAGGCCGCTTACAGATAGACCATAAACCTATTGCTGCGGCTCCAGCGGGTCTTGATGAGGTAAACCTGCTTTTTACTGCAAACAAAGGCATGAAGCCTCAGCCCCTTAAAGCTGTCGCTTCGGGTGGCGAGTTTAGCCGCCTGATGTTCTGCGT
Source organism: Cesiribacter sp. (assembly GCA_030147305.1). Taxonomy (GTDB): domain Bacteria; phylum Bacteroidota; class Bacteroidia; order Cytophagales; family Cyclobacteriaceae; genus Cesiribacter. The sequence goes on along the minus strand of JASLAE010000376.1, from coordinate 2,423 downwards.
GAAATATGTACTGGCCGATAAAACCGCCCTGCCTACCATTGTCTTCGATGAGATCGATACTGGAATCAGTGGTGAGATAGCCCTGAAGATGGTGCGCATGATGCAGCAAATGGCACAGGGTCACCAGGTGATCTCTATCAGCCACCTGCCCCAGATTGCAGCAAAAGGCGAGGCACACTATTTTGTGTACAAAGATAATAGTACCGCCAAAACGTTCAGCCGTATTAAAAAGCTTACAGAAGAAGAACGCATTCAGGAAATTGCCAAAATGATTGGCGGTGCCAAACCTTCTGCTGTGGCCTACGAAAGCGCTAAGGAACTGATGGCTGGATAAATCCAAGACTAAATGCTACCTTTATACCACCTTACAGTGCAACGAAGAATAGGGTAGTTTCGTCAATATATAAATATTACAAGTTTTAAATCAAAAATCACACCATGGGTAAATCGCAAGAAACGTTTAATAAGAAAGAAAAAGAGAAAAACAGGGCTAAAAAGAAGAAGGAAAAAGAGGAAAGAAAAGAAGAGCGCAAAGCTAATTCCGGCAAAGGACAAGGCCTGGATGATATGATTGCTTATGTTGACGAAAATGGCAATATAACATCCACTCCACCAGATCCTACAAAAAAGAGAAAGGTAAATGTCGAGGATATCCAGATAGGGGTTCCAAAACAAGAAGCTGCCGAACCTGGTGAACTCATCAGAAAAGGAACTGTGACTTTCTTTAATGAATCAAAAGGCTATGGCTTTATCCGGGATAAGGATTCGCAGGAGAGCATTTTTGTGCATATCAATGGTTTAAGAGACCGCGTAAAAGAAAACGATAAGGTTACTTTTGAGGTAGAAATGGGACCCAAAGGACCTAATGCGGTAGATGTAAAGCTCATCGATCTGTAAAAGCACGCTTCTGCGGGATTTTTTTAAGCAATGGCAAGCCTTTATCATCTGGCATAAGGGTTGCCTGCTCGCCCGTATACACTTTGTCTTCTCTTGGCCGTTAGGCTGCCTTTCTAACTTTTGCTTCTTTTATTGGATACAGAACCACACAATGGTTCTTCAATATCCGAATGCTTCCCTTACCGGAAGAATCCTTTGCTGCTGTGCCTTCTGCTTTCCCTGCTGTAGCTTTCCAGGGGGAACATTGCATGTGTATGTACGCATATATGCATGATTGCCCTGCTTTCTGCAACTGGCATAAAATAGGGTTTGCCATTCCTAAACAATCATCCATACTCCGGGGTATGGTGTATAGGTTCGGTTCAACAGCCACTGAATGGGTGCTCTTGAACGGCTGACATTTTTTTACCCTAATACACCAGATTATGCAACAACTAAGTGGGAAAGTAGCCCTTATTACAGGGTCCGATTCAGGCATCGGGAAGGCAACAGCCATAGAATTTGCCAGGGCAGGGGCAGATGTAGTCATCTGTTACCATTCCGACAAGGAGGGAGCAGAGGAAACACTTCAGGAAGTAGAAAAGCAGGGCCGTAAAGGCAGGGTTTTTCATGTAGACATCAGTGATGAAGGGTCTGTGGAGTCCCTGTTCGATCAGGCCCTGGCGGCTTTTGGTACCCTTGATATACTGGTAAACAATGCAGCGGTGAACGGCTCCGGCATCAGGGTGGCAGACATGGACACCGAAGTATTTGACAGAACCATCCGCACCAATTTGTATGGCACTTTTTTCTGCTGCCGCCGCTTTATTCGCCACAGAAAGCAAAAAGGAGGGAAGGGTAAAATCATCAACGTAAGCTCAGTGCACGAAGAAATAGTATCTGCAGGTACTGCAGACTATTGTGCTTCCAAGGCTGCCGTTAGAAATCTCACCAGAACACTGGCATTGGAACTGGCCGAAGAAGGCATTAATGTAAACAACATTGCGCCCGGGATGATCCTGACCCCAATGAATCAGGAAGCCATGGATGATAAAGAGAAAAGAAAAGAAAGTGAGCAGCACATTCCGATGAAACGCGCCGGTAAACCCGAAGAAATTGCCAAGGTCGCGCTCTTTCTGGCCTCTTCCGACTCCGACTATGTAACAGGCTCAAGCTATTTTATGGACGGCGGGCTTTCACAGTTTATGGGGCAGGGCGCTTAATACCAGAATCGCCACAAACTGTGGCTGCTGTTATCCTTTATATTCAAAAATCTTTGCTGCCGGCGGCTCGGTGAGTAGTCACTAAAATTGCTGCGCGCTGAATTCAGCAAGTAAATTTCTACAGGCCTGCCTTGGGTAAAAGCAGGTAAAATAGGCATGCGCAAACAGCTTTGCTTCAACATTGGTATAAATGGGGTGCGAGATAGCTAAAAGAAGTGTAAATTAATTTCATCAATCGAGGTGATCTTTCTCCCTGATTCTGCACCTATAGATAAATGGATACTTATGGAAGTTTTAGAAGCACTTGTTGAGCCCGACCACCAG
>JASLAE010000049.1 GCA_030147305.1 Cesiribacter sp. | reverse complement strand
GGGTGCAGCCAGCCTGCGCTCCCTCAAAATAAAAGGAGGATAGCAGCCGCTACCCTCCTTCCGGTAATTAATTTATGCAAGGCGCCTATCAATATCTGCCCGATGTTTTGGTATTGATCTTAGGGAAAACAAATCCCAGTGATATTTCCATACGCAGGTTTCGCAAAAGCTCGTCAATAGAATCCTGATCGCTATAATCCCTGAAGGCCCTGCGGTCTGCTGCCAGAAATTCATCATTAAGCGTGCCGCTGCCATAACCCAGCAGAAATTCCGTGATGAAAGACCGATACCTGAACTTGTAGCCGCTGATCAGGCCATAGTTGATCAAATCACCCTTAAGCTCGGTATTATTAGGGGTATAGGTTTCGGATACTTTGGCGTACCGAAAGGCCGCGCCGGCAAAAAAACCAAGCGGTGCAGCCCTTCTTTTATGAAAAGGATAATAGCGGAATTCAGGAATTACCCCCTGTGTGCGCATCATATACTCTCCACCACCCGAAAGTTCATCCTGAGTATAAGTATTATTCTCATAAGCCAGCCCTACAGACGCTTTTTTGAAAAAAGTACGCTCATACCCCAGATACACCCGATCCCTGATATAGCCCAGGGCATCTACCTTTAACACATTATATTGTGAGAAGGCGCTGCCAGCAGTTAAGAGTACTAACGCGGCTGCACAGATCATTAATTTTATGGATCTCATATCAGGGAATTGTCTTGTAGCTTTCTTTAACTGAAGAGATTGTGTTGCATAAAAGCAGGCAGGGGTTTGTCAGAAACCCTCTATCTGGTCATTTGTGCTACAATTTCTTCGGTGATGCCGCTGTTGCTGAAGCCACCGTCGTGCATCAGGTTTTGCATGGTAACCATGCGGGTGTAATCAGAGAACATTACGGCAATGTAGTTGGCGCAATCTTCTGCTGAGGCATTGCCCAAGGGCGACATTTTATTGGCATAGTCGAAGAACACATCAAAACCACCCACGCCAGAACCGGCGGTAGTCATGGTTGGGCTTTGTGAAATAGTGTTTACACGCACCTTGTTTTTCTTTGCAAAGAAGTAGCCATAGCTGCGGGCAATGCTTTCCAGCACAGCTTTGGCCTGTGCCATATCACTGTAATCGGGGAAAGTGCGCTGCGCCGCAATATACGTAAGGGCAAGAATGCTGCCCCACTCGTTCATGGCATCCAGCTTATCGGCAGTTTGCAGCACTTTATGAAATGAGATGCCGGAGATGTCCAGCGATTTCAGAAACCAGTCGTAGTTGAGGTCGGTATAAGGCTTGCCTTTGCGCACGTTTGGACTCATGCCAATGGAATGCAATACGAAGTCCAGCTTGCCACCCATGAGCTCCATAGACTGACTAAAAAGCTTTTCAAGATCTTCTACAGAGGTTGCATCGGCAGGTATCACCTGTGTATTGCACTGCTGGGCAAGCTCATTGATTTTACCCATGCGCATGGCAACGGGAGCATTGGTTAGAATGAATTGAGCGCCCTCTTCGTGGCATCTAAGCGCAGTTTTCCAGGCAATAGAATTCTCGTCCAGTGCGCCAAAAATGATTCCTTTCTTTCCTTTCAGTAGGTTGGTGGCCATATGATTTTTATGTTCGTTGAGCGTATTGTTGTTGATTATTTGCGGATCACAGCCTATAGCCATAGGTAGCTATTCCGGCATTTGGCTGGCAAAATACAAATTTCCGGGAAATAGCAGGTGTTTTAAGCTGAATTGATCGCTGTGCAGCGGGGAATCAGGCAAGAATAATGTGCTGCGTGGCGTCTAAAAGATTCTTTGCCTTATAATCAGCAATGGGGCTGTCCTGAAGATCCACCTGTATGGTGCTCAAGCCAAGCTTTTTGGCAGGAATCAGATCGGTATGCTTATCGCCCAGCATCCATGAGATTGCAGGATCTACGCGGTAGCGGCCAATAGCACGCTCCAGCATCAGGCTGTCGGGCTTTCTGGTTAGGCTTTCGCTAACGCTTGGGTGCCAGGGGGCATAATAAAAATGGTCGATGGCCCTGTCGCAGGCTTCCTGGATTAGCCGATGGGTTTCATGCATTTCCTGCCTGGTATAGATGCCTTTGGCTATGCCCGATTGGTTGGTGATCACAATCAGTAAATAGCCTGCACCCTTTAGCAGCTGAAGTGCCTCTACAACACCTGGCAGGATTTGCAGCTTACCGGCAGAATATACATAGTCTACATAATCTTTGTTAATTACCCCATCCCGGTCCAGAAAAACACACTTGTTTGATGCCATCAATGCCCTAATTTTTAAAGTCTGCGGCAAATTAAAGCATAGGTATTTAAAATACTATTTGTATTCTTTTCAGGACTGTCAGACCCGGTCTATGAACATCAGCCTTCAGAAGTGCTGCTCAATTATGGTTAGCCCACCTTTACCAGCATTTTGCCTATATTTTTTCCACTGAACAGCCCAAGAAAAGCCTCTGGCAGGGCATCGAAACCTTCCACGAACGTTTCTTTATATTGCAGCCTGCCCGCTTTAACCCAACCAGCCATTGCTTCGAATGCTTCCGGAAAACGCTTGCTGTAGTTACTGACTATAAAGCCCTGAACAAGGGCACTGCGGGTTAGGATTATGGGCAGAAAACGTGGGCCCGTAGATACTTCTTTTTCGTTGTAGAGCGCTATTTGGCCACACAGCACAATACGGGAAAAGAAATTGATACACGAAATGGCAGCATCGGTTATCTCTGCCCCAACATTATCGAAGTAAACATCAACACCCTCGGGGCAGGCTTCCCTGATGGCTTCTTTTAAATTGGTTGCAGTTTTGTAGTTGATCACGGCATCATACCCAAACTGTCCCTGCAGGAGCTTTACTTTTTCGTCGCTACCGGCAATTCCCACCACCCGGCAGCCATGTATCTTTGCAAGTTGCCCCACTACCGTTCCAACAGCCCCGGCAGCGCCCGAAACCAGCACAGTTTCACCGGCCTTGGGTTTACCTATGTCCAGCAGGCCAAAATAAGCCGTTAGACCCGGCATGCCCAGAATACCCAGATACCAGGAGGCAGGCACCTGGCTTACATCAATCTTCCTGAGCTCCTTTGCCGGCAGTACACTCTTCTCCTGCCAGGGCAAACTGCCCAGCACCAGTTCACCCGCCTGCAGCTGTGAATCCCTACTCAGGAGAACGCGGGCTACTGCGCCACCAGCTATGGGTTTGTCTACTTCAAAAGGCGCTACATAAGACTTACCAGCATTCATGCGGCCACGCATGTAGGGATCTACCGAAAAAAAGAGCGGCTGCAGCAGCACTTCATCTTCGCCTGGTTCATGAATTGAGATCTCCTGAAATCTAAAATTTTCTTTTGTAACACTTCCTTTTGGCCTGCTGGCCAGCACAATCTGCTTCATGTTCAGGGTTTAAGAACTTAACCCTTCCTGATGCTAAAGGTTATTGTGCCACCCCTAATTGCTGGCTCTGGACGATCTTGCCTCCCCTGCCGATGAGATCGTCTTTTGCCTTCTGATATCCTGCCTGGTCAATAGGTCGGGTTGCATCATCGATAATGAAGGCCTTAAAACCTTCCTGCAAGGCATCTTTGGCCGTAAAATAAACACAATAGTCGCCCGCCAGGCCTGCCAGGTAAACCTGGGTAACACCCTTTGCACGCAGGTATTCGGCCAGCGCGGTAGATTTCCGGTGACCGTTGTCGTAAAATCCACTATAACTGTCAATTTCCGGATCAGTACCTTTCCGGAAGATCGCCTCTATCCGTTGGGTATTGAGGGCGCCTGAAAATTCAGCACCTCCGGTCTCCTGCACACAGTGGTCGGGCCAAAGCACCTGCTCCAGTCCATGCAGGTCTATCTGCTCGAACAGCTGTTTGCCGGCGTGGCTGGAGGCGAAGCTTTTGTGGCCGGGTGGATGCCAGTCCTGTGTAGCTACGACCAACTCGAAGTGTTGCTGCAGCTGGTTAACAATCGGGATGATCTGATCTCCCTCCGGTACAGCCAGTGAACCGCCGGGTAAAAAATCATTTTGTACGTCGATCAGGAGTAAGGCTTTCATGCTCTATTGATTGAATGGGTTTAAACTACTCGATCTGCAAAAGCCGTTTTGCCAGGTCTATCATTTCGGGCTTTCCGGTATACTTTCCTTTTTCGTCGGAGAGCTTCACCACAGGTATCCACTGCTCCCCTTCGGGTTGGGTCTCGGTCATTTTAATCACCATGTTCATGGCCTGCAGACCAACATCGTTGGTAAAGTTGGTGCCGATGCCAAAAGAGAAACCAATCTTATTGCGGCAGTATTCTGCAATACGGGCTACTTTATCGTAATTAAGTGCATCTGAAAAGATTATGGTCTTGGAAAGCGGATCTATGCCCTTCCCCTGGTAATGCCGGATGGTCTGTTCGGCAAAGACCACGGGATCGCCACTATCGTGCCGTACCCCATCGAACAGCTTGGAAAACATTTTATCGAACTGTTCCAGGAATACCGTGGTGGTATAGGTATCGGAAAGGGCAATGCCCAGATCGCCCCGGTACACATCTACCCAATGCTGCAGTCCCAGCACATTGGCCATTTTAAAGCCATAGCGGGCTGCATGAAACATAAACCATTCGTGGGCATGGGTGCCTATAGGTTTTACGCCGTTGAGTCTGGCCAGATGTACATTGCTGGTCCCCACAAAGCTTCCGTCACCAAATTGCTTCAGGGTTTCTACCACCTGTTGATGTACCCGGTAAGAATGTCGGCGCCGGGTGCCAAATTCTGCAATCTTCACCCCAATAGCGCCGTACTTTTCTATCTTTTCCCTGGTGATACGGATCACTTCCTGGTCATTTACCCGTTCCTGCCTGTTGAGGGGGTAATAAAGCTCGGAGATAAGTGCCATCAGCGGCACCTCCCATAAAATAGTGCGATACCAGTACCCTTCTATCGAAACAAATAGCTCACTACCGCTTTGCTTTATCGTTACTTCGGCGGGATCGTAGCAGTAGCCCTGGAGAAAATCCAGGTAGGTTGGGTCCAGGTAAGGACTTGTGGATGCCAGCCAATGCTTTTCTTCAGTTGTTAAACGCAACGCACGCATAGCATCTACTGCTTGTCGCAAAGCATCACCAAAACCCTCCGGGAACTGGTGTTTACCCCGATTAATGAACTGGTAGCGTGCTTTTGCGCGCGGAAAAAGTTTCACCACGCCATGCTGCATGGTAAACTTGTAAAAGTCATTATCCAGGAGCGATGCCAGGCGGGGGATTTCTTGCATGGTTAAATAGTAGGTGAGTTGAAAGGGAAAGTTAATTTGTATCAAAAAAATTAATGCAACCCACTATTGTGGTTTATCCAACATCTCCTCCAATACGGCCCATACGTTTCTTGCCAGAATCTTCTGTCCACGGGCATTCGGATGCACCCCGTCACCCAGGTTCAGCTCTCTTTCGCCGGCAACATCCTGGAGCAGAAAAGGGAGCAACACAACTTCTTTCTTTCTGGCAACTTCGGGAAAAATTTTACTGAAGGCACTGCTGTAACTTTGCCCCATGCTGGGCGGTACCATCATGCCTGCCAGGATAATTTTCACCTCGGGATTTACTTTACGCACCTTCTCTATCATCTCTTCCAGATTACGCTGTGTAGAGGCCGGATCAACACCCCTAAGCCCGTCGTTAGCCCCCAGCTCCAGCACAAAAATATCTACCGGCTGGCGCTCCAGCACCCAGTCTATCCGCTGGTTTCCTCCTGCAGTTGTTTCACCGCTCAAGCCGGCATTTACGGCTTTATAATCATACCCCCCCGAGTCGAGCTTTTGCTGAATGAGGGTAGGAAAAGCTTCCGAAGGATCTAAGCCGTAGCCAGCCGTTAAGCTGTTGCCAAAGAACAGGATTATTTTTTCACGCTCTTCTGTAGTAACGGCCCCCTGCTCTTCTGTTTCTGTTGTGCTATTGGCAGCAACCTTGTTGTTTTGTTCAGTTCCCGAACTGCAGCCAGCCAGAAAACTTGCACATATACTTAAAAAGAATATACTTAAACCAAACTTCATTGGAAATGGATTTTTCAATTACGACATTTAGTTAGCTACAGCCATCAGAAGGCTTAAATTTAAGCGTTCAATAGATATAGATAACGTAAACCCAATCGCCTTGGGTTAAATACAGAGATAAAAATAGTAAACACGCCCACCAATCAAAATTGGGCATTAACAGGATGGATTCAATACTGGACATAATAAACCTGAGCAAGACCTATCGCAGCGGGGAGCGCACGCTAAAAGTGCTGGACGAGGTAAACTTTACCATAAAGCGTGGCGACACCTGCGCCATTGTAGGTCCTTCTGGTAGTGGCAAAACTACCCTGCTGGGCCTGTGCGCCGGTCTGGACCGTGCCACTTCAGGTTCTGTGGTATTGAATGGCGTGCGGCTGGATGACCTGAGCGAAGACAAGCGGGCAGAAGTACGCAATCAGCATGTAGGCTTTATCTTCCAGAGCTTTAACCTCCTGCCAACGCTTACTGCGCTCGAGAACGTAATGGTGCCCCTGGAACTGAGGAAAGAAAAGAACGCTGGCAAACGTGCCCTGGAATTACTTGATAAAGTAGGCCTGGCAGATCGTAAACATCATTACCCCACGCAACTCTCGGGTGGGGAGCAGCAGCGGGTATCTATTGCACGTGCCTTCTCTAACCAGCCTAAAATTCTCTTTGCCGACGAACCAACCGGCAACCTCGACGAAGATACTGGTGCCCATATAGAACAACTGATTTTTGACCTGAACCTGGAAGCAGGTACTACCCTGATTGTGGTAACACACGACCTGGAACTGGCAGAAAAAACGGGGCGCATCATTCAGATCCGGGGCGGTAGAATTGCTTACGACAGCCTGGGCAGCGAAACCATGCAAATAAGGCCTTAGGGGAATATGATGAGATCAGGCTGTGCCTTGTAAAGGCAGGGTACACACTGGGATAAACTCATCTACTACACTCAGCTAAAAAGAACATCAGGTCCTGAACGTCGCTAACAATTGTCAGGCAGGTTTACTAAATTTTTAAATTTTTTCATTTCCACATAACCCATGTCCCTCTCCTGGTTAATTAAAATGGCCTGGCGCGATAGTCGCCGCAACCAGAACCGTCTGCTGCTTTTCATGAGCAGCATTGTGCTGGGCATTGCGGCCCTGGTTGCCATTAATTCCTTTGGCAACAACCTGCAGCAGGAGCTGAATGGTGAGGCCAAAAAATTATTGGGTGCTGATCTAGAGGTTGAGAGCAGTCAGCCTTTTAGTCCGGAGTTACGGCAATTCTTTGATTCTCTGGGAGCAGAAGCTTCCGAGGAAGTGAGCTTTGCCTCTATGGTGCTTTTTCCCAAAAATGGCGGTTCCCGCCTGGTACAGGTACGGGCGCTGCAGGGCAATTATCCTTATTACGGTACCATCGAAACAGCCCCTGCCAATGCAGGGATCAATTTTAGAGGCCAACAACAGGCGCTGGCCGAGCGCACCCTGCTATTGCAGTACAATGCTGCACCTGGTGACTCCATTAAAGTAGGTAATTTAACATTTTCCATCCAGGGAAGTGTCCTGAAGGTCCCGGGGCAGTCTGGCGTGGCGACTTCGGTAGCACCACCGGTTTTTATTCCCATGCAGTACCTCGAGGCTACTGGCCTGCTGCAGAAAGGCAGTCGCATCAATTATAAGCTGTATTATAAATTTGAGGATGACAGCAGGTTTGCTTCCCTGTTAGAAAGTACGATAGAGCCCCGGCTGGATAAAGAAGAACTGCGCTTCGATACGGCCGAGGAACGGCAGGAAGAGCTGGGGGATGCTTACAAAGACCTGACAGGTTTCCTGAACCTGGTTGCTTTTGTAGCACTGCTGCTGGGATGCCTGGGTGTTGCCAGCTCTGTACATATTTACATGAAGGAGAAGGTGATCTCCGTGGCAATTCTACGCTGCCTCGGTGGCTCCGGCAATGCAGCCCTGGCCATATTTCTGATCCAGATAACCGTGATGGGCTTCCTGGGCGCAATTATTGGTGCGGCCCTGGGCACTGCTGTGCAATATTTGTTACCGCAACTCTTTGCAGACTTCCTGGCGGTAGAGGTAGCCGTAGCCATCTCTTGGGCTGCAGTTTTACAGGGAATGCTGGTAGGGGTTGTGGTGGCCGTTTTGTTTGGGTTGCTCCCGCTGCTTAACATCAGAAAAGTATCTCCGCTTACTGCCCTGCGGGCGTCTTATGAACATCCGGAAAAAGACAAGCTACGGTACCTGGTATTTGTGCTGATTCTACTTTTTATTACAGGTTTTTCCTATCTGCAGTTGGGCAGGTTTGTGGAGGCGCTTGTGTTTACCGGGGGCATACTGATCGCATTTATCGTGTTGGCAGGCATAGCGGCGCTTATGATCTGGCTGGTTCGCCGGTATTTCCCCGTGAGCTGGTCGTACACCTGGCGGCAAAGCCTGGCCAATCTTTACCGGCCTAATAACCAGACGGGCGTGCTGGTTACCACGATCGGATTGGGCACGGCACTGATCTGCATGCTCTTTTTTGTGCAGAATATGCTGCTGGACAAGCTGAAACTCACCGGAAGCGAAAACCAGCCCAACATGGTGCTCTTCGATATACAGGACAACCAGCTTAACGAGTTGGCCACCCTTACCCAACAATACAATCTCCCGGTAATACAGCAAGTGCCGGTGGTTACCATGCGGCTGGAGGGCATCAGGGGGCTTAGCGCAGCAAAAATCAAAGAAGATACTACCACAGGTATTCGCAGCTGGGTATTTAACCGGGAGTACCGCGTAACATATCGCGA
>JASLAE010000349.1 GCA_030147305.1 Cesiribacter sp. | reverse complement strand
GTAACTTTGAGTGCGCCTGTACCAAAATCTTTTTCAACGTAGGTATCTGTGATGATAGGAATCGACCTGTCAATCAGTGGTATGAATGCCCTTTTGCCATGCAGGTGTTTATATCGATCGTCTTCGGGGTGCACACAAATGCCTGTATCGCCCAGGATTGTTTCAGGCCGAACAGTAGCAATGGTGATCCATTCGTCTGCAGTACCCTCTATCTGATAGCGTATGTGGTATAGCTTTGCCGGTGTTTCCTTAAAGATAACCTCGTCATCAGATAAGGCGGTTTTACCCTGCGGATCCCAGTTTACCATGCGTATGCCCCGGTAGATATAGCCTTTATTGTACAGGTCTACAAACACCCGGATCACCTGGGCACTCATGTGGGGTTCCATGGTAAAGCGGGTTCTGTCCCAGTCGCACGAGGCACCCAGCTTTTTCAGCTGCTCCAGGATAATCCCGCCATATTTGTCTTTCCATTCCAGGGCATATTGCAGGAATTCTTCGCGGCTAAGGCTGCTTTTTTCTATACCGCGCTCTTTTAACATGGCCACAACCCTGGCTTCTGTTGCAATAGAGGCATGGTCTGTACCCGGCACCCAGCAGGCATTTTTTCCCTGCATCCGGGCCTTACGGGTAAGAATATCCTGAATAGTATTGTTCAGCATGTGGCCCATGTGCAACACCCCAGTTACATTTGGGGGCGGTATAACAATACAATAGGGCTCCCGCTCATCAGGTTCTGAATGAAAGAATTTATGCTTGAGCCAATAAGCATACCATTTATCTTCTACTGCTGCTGGGTTATATTTAGCACTTATGGAGGACATGCGCATGATGGGTTGGTCCGTGAATAATACTCTGTTAGATTTTAAAAAACTCCAGTATCTGAGAATAGAATCTGCATCACATCGGGCTATTTCAATGCTTAGTCAAAAATCTCTCAGACACTCTTTTACTAAAATGCAAAATTAGATAAAAAAGCCAAATCTTACCTTTTCTCAATCAGCTTTGCTTCTATCAGGAAAGATTTTACTTTTTTGGCTTTATGGGTTAGCTTTGTTCGCAACCAAACAGAATATATTTTTTTATGTACAACCCCAACGATTCCCGGCTCAAAAGCTGGGTAAGAATCCCTGCTGGCTCCGATTTTCCAATACAAAACCTGCCATTTGGCCTTTTTCGTACTAAAAACAAAAAAACACATGCCGGGGTAGCCATAGGTGAATATATTCTGGACCTTCACGTCCTGCACAAAGCAGGCTACTTTAGTGATCTACAGCTGCCGAACAAAGTGTTCCGACGCACCTCTTTAAATGATTTTTTTGCACTGGGCAGAAAAAAGGTTGGCAGGGTCCGGAAAGAGATCAGCAAGCTACTCAATGAGTCTGCCCACAAGGACACCATAAAATTCATCCAAAAGAAAGCGCTGGTGCTCATAGATGTTGCTGAGCTGCTGCTGCCGGTAGCCATAGGTGATTATACCGACTTTTACAGTTCCGAGGACCATGCCCGCAATGTAGGTACCATGTTCAGAGACCCGGAAAATGCTTTGCTGCCCAACTGGAAGCATCTGCCAGTGGGGTATCATGGCCGGGCCTCATCCATCGTCATCAGTGGCACGCCGCTGCACCGTCCTGCCGGCCAAACAAAAGCCCCGGAGGCAGAAGCTCCCAGCTTTGGTCCTACCAAACGGCTCGATTTTGAACTGGAGGTAGCTTTTATCACCTGCAAAGAAACTGATCTTGGCGAACCTGTGACCACAGCACAGGCAGAAGATTGCATCATTGGGCTTGTGCTGTTCAATGACTGGAGCGCCCGCGACATACAGGTATGGGAGTATGTGCCTTTGGGGCCATTCCTGGCCAAAAATTTTGGCAGTAGCATAAGTCCCTGGGTTGTAACCCTGGATGCGCTTGAGCCATTTAAAGTAGACGGACCGGAACAGCAGCCTGAACCACTCGAATACCTGAAATACAGCGGCAAACATCATTATGATATTCAGCTGGAGGTCGCGATCAGTCCGGATGGCATCGAGGAAAAAACCATCTGTCGAAGCAACTATAAATATATGTACTGGAACATGGTGCAACAGTTAGCGCATCAGACCGTAAATGGCTGTAACATTCGTGTGGGCGATATGTATGCCAGCGGCACCATCAGCGGACCTGACAAGGAAAGCTTTGGTTCAATGCTGGAGCTCTCCTGGAAAGGCACCCAGCCCATTGAAATGCCAGATGGCTCCACCCGTACTTTTATAGAAGATGGCGACAGGGTAAGCATGCGTGGCTGGGCAGAAAAAGATGGCGTTAGGATTGGATTCGGTGAAGTAGTTACCGAAATTTTGCCAACAATTGAACAGTAAAACTTTGCTGCTATAAACTACTAAAAGAGAATTCAGACTCCAGACCGTTACCAGCTCAACAATGCTGTCTATTCGGCTAAAAGCCATAACTGAAAACTAATGCACCGGCAATCCTTCATCAAAGGTAATGCTGACCTAATATTATGAAAAGACTACTCCTACTCCTGCTTATGCTGGGCT
>JASLAE010000034.1 GCA_030147305.1 Cesiribacter sp. | reverse complement strand
AGGGAATGGTATCTCCAGCAAAGGTTACAACATCGGGAATGGGCGGTAGTGATATATTCTGCGGTGCCCGAGGATTCCCGGCTGTACCTACTGTCACCTCCACCTCAGCGCTCTTGTCTTCGAAACCCACTAACTGAACTTCTTCTACAGCCTTTTGTTGATCACAACTTATTAGTAGTATAAATGTGCTCAGTAATGGAAAAGCCAATGTATACAAGGCTTTCATACGTGCTTTATTAATGAATACCATTACCTTTTTAAACTGCATAAATCTAAGCTAATCAACACATAAAACATGATGGCTAGAGAACCCTCGCTTCAGCAACAAGCTGATTGTCTGCCAAATTCCGGTAACCAGGCATATCTTCAAAATTAAAGCATCCTCATCACTTTACAGCCAATAAGTAGATCAATATAAGCTGCTCAGGCTGTGGCCAGATGTAAGAAAATATTGAAATAATGGAACAACCTCATGGCCAGTGCAGCCACTTTCACGCAAACAACAGTCAATAAAGCCCTTTACAAAGCACCATTGTCCGCGCTGGCTTAGAAGCGCCTGCTAAACACATGTAATGATTCCTGAGGAAAGCCATTCTCATGTCCAGCACAGGCTTATATAACCTGCTGTTTTAGCTTCCGTTATACTTATATATGAGCAGAGCATTTGTTAAAGAAGATGATGCCGGCCAGGCACCCATTATTCCACCCCGTGCCGCTTTACCTGCCGGTACACCAAATTATGTAACCCCTCAGGGATTGGAGCAGCTCCGGCAGGAGCTGGCAGCGCTGGAAACAGAAAGGGCTCAAATAGAAGCCAATCATGAGGATGAAGCAGAACGCACACGGCGGCTAACCATCCTTAACGGACAATTAAGTGACTTAAACCAACGCCTGATTAGCGCCAAGGTAGTGGACGCCAAAGGTTCGGATGCCGAACAGGTACGTTTTGGCGCCACCGTTAGCCTGCGTACCGTTAGTGGAGGTAAGAAAGGCATGTTAAGAAAATTCACCATTGTTGGTGTTGATGAAGCCTCGGTGGCAGCAGGTAAAATAGCCTTTGTGGCACCCATAGCCCGCGCGGTAAACGGCGCCAGTCTGCATGACAAAGTGCCGCTGCGTTTTGGCCGGGGCGAAGAGATTGTAGAGATCATTAAAATCAGCTACCCTGAAAGCTGATGCTTATTTTAAGTCGCAGCTGTAGCCTGTTTGAAGATGCTATTGTGACAGCAGGTTCAGGATCTTCAAAAAAGAATTGCTATGTTCTGCCTCTCCGTTTCCGGCCTTTGAAGAATTTAGCTATTTTACAACCAGACCCCTAAATTCGCTTCTGGCGCTAGTATGCTCAGACCAAATCAATACCAGCTGGCATTTCTGCGATGGAGAAGAAAACAGAACAATAACAGGATCATGCCTTTTTTGCTAAGTGCAGTGGTCGGTATTATTGTGAGTTTGTCTGCGATATTAATCAAAACCATCATCCATTATTTTGAGCAGTACGCGGTCTACTTTGCCCCCAGCCTACTCTACTTCTTGCTCCCCCTGATCGGTTTTTTCCTGGTTACTTTTCTGAACAGAACTGTATTTAAAAGCACCTCCTATTTTAGCGGCTCCCGCCATGTAATCGAATCCATTGAACAAAACTCCTCCATCATCAGATTCAGGCTTATTTATTCCAAGTTCATAACTACAGGACTTACCATTGGTTTTGGCGGTAGCTCCGGGGTAGAGGCCGCCATTATCACCAGCGGCTCTGCAGTGGGGTCTAATGTGGCTCGTTTTCTGGGCCTGGGGTACCGCCTGCGCACCCTGCTAATTGGTTGCGGCGTGGCGGCTGGGATTTCGGCCGTTTACAATGCGCCCATGGGTGGCTTTATCTTTGCCCTGGAAACCATTCTGCCCGAATTTACCCCTACCCTGCTGATTCCCCTGCTGGTCTCGGCAGCTACCGGTAAAATCCTTTTTGAATTTATCATGGGAGATCAACTGCGGTTTCAGGTGCTGCTGGCGGAATTTTCCTATGCACAAATTCCGCTGGTAATTGGCCTGGGCATCATTAGCATGCTGCTTTCTTCGTATTTATTAGCGACTTACCAATACTGTACCCGACAATTTTCACGCATCAAAAGTGTCTACATGCGTGCGCTGGTGGGTGGTGTTGCCCTGGGTAGCATCATATTTTTGCTTCCTCCCATGTACGGAGAGGGTTATGTTAGTATCAATGCACTGCTCAATGGTGAAGAAAAATCTTTGCTGGTCAACTCACCGCTGGCCCTGCTCCCGGAGAGCCTCTGGATTAACTTACTATTTTTCATTTTGATCACCCTGGCTAAACCAATCAGTACAGGTATATGCGTGAACTCCGGCGGAGAAGGTGGCTATTTTGCACCCTCACTTATAACGGGGGGCCTCCTAGGCTATACCTATTATAAAATAGCCATCCTGGTTTTTCCTTTTGTAGACATTAACCCCGCCACATACATGTTCCTGGGCATGGCTGCAATTTTTGCCTGTGTGATGAATGCACCCGTTACTGCAATCTTCCTGGTGGCCGAAATCACCCAAAGTTATCAGCTGTTCGTGCCGCTGATGCTGGTCTGTGCGGTAGCTTACTTTCTCAAATACTATAAAGAAAATCTGCGAAAAAACATCGAAAAACCCCAGGAGGACTATAAAGCTAAACGGATGGATCGAATCCTGCTCAACCAGTTGATAGTACGCCACCTGATTGAAGATGATGATTCTCCGGTACACGAAGGTTTTACTTTCAAAGAAGTGCTGGATGCTTTCTCCCGCTCCAACAGGGATATGCTGCAGGTACTGGATGGGGATGGCAGGCTGGTGGGTGTCATTACACTAAATGACATTCGGCAAAAGATCAACAATACAGACAGCTATGATCGTATTTTTGCAAAAGAACTGATGCACCCCCCCGTTGCGGTGGTAGATGTGAATGAACCTGCTTCGGAAGTGTTAGAGAAGTTCGAAAAATTTGAACGCTGGTACCTGCCCGTAGTACGCGAAGATAAATTCATTGGCTTTATCTCTAAACCAGACCTGCTTACCCAATACAGGCTCGAGCTCACCCGGGTCAACAGATTTTTCCGTTAGCCAGATCAGGCTCTCCCGGCACAGTTATTTCCCGAATTCTGCTCAATCGGTAAGGGTTGTTGGCAACCTGAATAGGTTGTTTTAACCTGGTTCCTGCTGAATGTAAAATCCCTATAAAGGAATGGGGAAAGGGCGCACTGCACAAACATACATGTTGCATAAAAGCTTATCTAGCTATGCAACTTTATCTTAAGTATTGCTACTCTAAACCGCAGCTCCTGCCGGGGGTCCTGCTATGCCTGCTACTGCTAATAAGGCTGCCAGAAGTCCACGCCCAGACCTGGTCTGCAGAGGTTTTTGCCGGCACTGCCTGGAGCCTTCCCATGCCCCTGCGGATTGAACAGCCTGGCGAAGTACCCATTCGTCTCCGGGCTCGTTACAGCACTCGCCCATGGAAAGGTTCTCCTTATTATGCATACAGACTGGGCTATAAGCAGTGGACTGCCGAACTGGTGCACCACAAGCTCTATCTTGAAAACCCCACTGTTGAAATTCAACACTTTGAGGTGTCGCATGGCTATAATCTGGCCATGGTAAGCAGAATAATACCCTTGCCCACTTCTGCCTGGCTCTTCCGGGTTGGGATTGGCCTTGTGATCGGACATCCCGAAGGCCGCATTCGCGGAAAGGATATCAATCCGGTGAAAAGTTTGCTGGGTGGCGGTTATCATATTGGCGGAGTAAGCCTGCAGTTTTCCATTGCCAGACAGCTTTCTATTGCCGACCACTGGTACCTGAACCCTGAGACAAAACTGACTGCTGCCTGGGCCCGCATGCCCCTGGCTGGTGGTGGTTTTGTACAAGTTCCAAATATTGCACTGCACACTCTTTTAGGCTTTGGCTACCGCAGCCAGGAAAAATAGGGCAAAAAAAGTGGCAGGTATTTCTCCCCTGCCACTTAAATTCAAAATGTATCAAGCGCAACTATTCTTCTACACTTTTCAGGCTTGCTTTCTCAATCCTTGCTCCACTCATGCCACCCAGCGGGTGCAGTGCCGTTGTTCGGTCTATGAACACAAAAGCATCATAGCGCTCGGGCAGGATAGAGGGCACATAATTGCCCTGTTCTGAACCTGGGTTATATGCTACCCCAATTGCGCGGTGGCCAATGGGCTTATTAAAAGGACTTTTCCCCCTGAGCTCCTCCAGGAAAATTATTTTGTTAGCAGGCTCTATGTCATGCAGAAAAGCTTCCCAGCTGCCTTTCATGGCTTCCGGCATTTCCATTACTTCCATTTCGCCCTCCCATAGGGAAGCAGCAATCACGGTGCCTTCATAGGAACCAAAGCCCACTACGTATACACCCTTCTCGCTGTGTTGCTCGCGTGCCAGCTGCCCAACATTTACCATACCGGCATTCGCCATATCGGTAGCACGGGCATCGCCTATGTGGGTGTTATGCTCCCAAACAATAATCTTTGCTTCATTACCCTTATGCGAAACCAGGCGATTGATGGTTTCCATCATATGATTGTCGCGGACATTCCATGACCCCGAATTACTCTGGGTTGCCGTGGTAAAATAACGTTCTGCATTCACAGCCACCAGTGCATTTTGTGCAGCATTAAAGGCAGCTTCATCTCCTGAGGGCTGCGCTGCAGCATGTTGCTGCACGGCCGTAAGCAGGGCAGCCAGTTCATCAGCACAACTCTTTTCCTCATCGTACGCTGCTGCATTGGCATAACTCCATTCATCCTGACCATAGGAAGAAAAACAAGCCAGGGCATCTCTAGCCATTTGTGCTGCAGGCGCGTCTTCTTGCTCCAGGTATGACAGAACTTCTTCCATCGAATCCCACAGACTGTAGACATCTATTCCATAAAAGCCAACCTGCTGGTTTGCTGCCTTTGACTGATTATAAGTATGCAGCCAATCTCCCAGTTCTGCCACTTCCTTGTTCGCCCACATCCAGGTTGGCCAGCGATCCATTTGCTGTAGTACCTCTGTTGCTGTTGCGCCGTGTTCCTGCGATCCCTGAATGTATTGGTTTAACCGATACATGTCTGGCCAGTCACCTTCCACCCCAATGATGGTAAAGCCTTTTTCCTGAATAAGTCGTTTGCTTATTTCGGCGCGCCAGGTATAATATTCTGCGGTACCATGGGATGCTTCGCCTAATAACACATAGCGAGATTCACCTATTTCATCCAACAGGCGATCCAAATCTTCCGAACTCTCCAGCGCCTGTATCGCAGAAGCAGGAATTTCGGTTTGCACTTCGTTGTCAAGCTGCTCTACCTCCTCCTGCTGCTTGCAGGAAAAGAATAAAAAGACAAATAGTATATTCCAATATATATATTTCATTACGCTGATAATTAGCTATTTAGCTTGCTTACGCTATCCCAAACACTAAAGTTTTGAACCTTGTGGATAGGCTACAGAAAAAAATCAGGAATGAATAGTGTGGAATAAAACTTTATAAGAAATTTTGTTAATCGCTGTTCATGAAGGCTTTAACAAAAAATAAATCAAAACATAATTAATTATCTTGGTCACTTTCTAAACCAGCGCTGCATTGCGTATGCAGGAAACTAACTCCCCTTAAATGAATCTGGCATAAACTACCAACACACTAATTTTTATGCCATCTTAGTTGATGATTCTTGGCCTGTAAAAAAGCAGAAGCTTTTTGCTCAACAATTTATTATCTTTCGCTACACTATAATTTTTATGAAAAGACGGAATTTTTTAAAAGCATCCTTTGTGACCGGCACCCTTGCCACCCTGGCGCCACAGCTTAGCCTGGCCGCCACAAACAATCAACAACAAAAGAATAAAAATCAGGAGTTTTACGAGCTTCGGGAGTATACCTTTGCCAATGATGCCCAGCAAAAGCTGGTAGAAGAATATTACCAACAAGCCGCCATTCCTGCCCTTAACCGCATGGGCAGCAAACACATTGGTGTTTTTCGGGAACAGGAAGCCGAAGGCCAGCCAAGGCTTTTTGTGCTAATTCCCTTTCAGTCACTGGAGGCCTTCAACAACATGCGTGAAACACTGCAAAAGGACAAGGCCTATCAGCGGGATGCACAACCCTATCTAGAGGCTACTGCAGCAGCTCCAGCCTACACACGCATCCAAAGCTCGCTGATGAAAGCCTTTGCCTATTTACCAAAGCTGGAGGTACCCGAAAAGAAACAGCGTCTTTTTGAATTGCGTCGCTACGAGAGCCACAGCGAGCTTGCCAGCCAAAAAAAGATACACATGTTCAACGAAGGAGGAGAGATAGAAATTTTCAGGCGCACTGGCCTGGATCCGGTTTTCTTTGGTGAAACACTCGTTGGTGAAATGCTGCCCAACCTCACTTACCTGATTGTGTTTGATGATATGGCGGAACATGATAAAAATTGGGACTTGTTTGGCAAAGATCCTGAATGGAACCGAATCAAGGACCTGCCAGAATATGCTGATACTGTTTCCAACATTACCAGAACCTTTCTGGCACCTGCAGAATTTTCTCAAATTTAAGACTTCCAGAAACTAGTATTGCAGGCTTCTGTCGTATGGAAGCCCGCATGTTACATTTGCAGGCATACTTAGTAAATCTGCCTTGGCACGGGCTTTCGTTTATGAACATCAACCGCAGTTTCCATTATCACCGGCAGTGCGAATCTAACCCAAAGCCTTTGCCAGGCTACCTCTTGCTTATGGTGGCAGGGCTCCTTTTTATGCATACTGCCTGCAACGCCCAAACGCCTGTAGAAAAATTCGGAAAGTTGAAGGTGGTCGGCAATAAGATCGTAGACCAGCAGGGAAATCCTGTGCAACTGAGGGGTATGTCCCTCTTCTGGAGCCAGTGGATTGGGAAATACTATAATTACGAAACAGTTAAATGGTTGCGCGATGACTGGAACTGCAGTGTTGTGCGAGCGGCCATGGCAGTAGATAATGGAGGCTATGCCACGAATCCAGAAGCTGAAAAATACAAGGTGATAGCCGTGGTTGACGAGACGAGGTCTTGTTTGGCGCCCAGCTACCCGCTGGTATGTACATAGCAAAAATTGCGTACAGGAATAAAGAAAAGAGGTTGAAGCTCATCAAGCATTAACTCACGGCTCAACTGTGCCATTAAATACCGCCTATAGATTAATCAAAAAATACTGTACTGACCATATTGGAGAAAGCAAGACAAAAAACACAACAGGAACCATTACTTCCTTTCCAACTGTATCCTTTGGGCGATGCCGGCGTTGTGCTGCAGTTTGGTGATCAGATCTCATCGGAAACACTTGGTAAAATTAAAGCGTACACCTCCAGCCTCGAGGCTAACTGGCTGCCCGGCCTTATCGAAGTAGTGCCCGCTTATACAACCCTTACCATCTATTATAACCCCTGGCTGGTGAGCAAACAGGGTGCGCTGGACCCATATGAAGTTATTGCCCGGCACCTGCGGCAGTTGGCTGACCTTGCTCCATTAGCTGCAGCAACAACTACTAACATCATTGAAATACCGGTTTGCTATGGCGGAATTTTTGGCCCTGATATAGAATTCGTAGCGAGACATTGTGGCTTGAGTCCTGAAGAAATCATCAGCCTGCACTCAAAAGCCGAGTACCTGGTTTATATGATCGGCTTTGTGCCAGGTTTTCCTTATCTGGGCGGCATGGATCCCAGCCTTGCCACCCCCCGCAAAATAAACCCAGCCACCCGTATTCCCGCAGGCTCTGTTGGCATTGCCGGTTTGCAAACCGGTATTTATCCGCTTGAAACGCCCGGAGGCTGGCAGCTCATTGGAAGAACCCCTCTCCGGCTGCTGGACACCTCCCGTGAGCACCCCAGCCTGCTGCAGGCTGGTGACAGGATACACTTTAAGCCTATCACCACAGCAGAATTCAATACAATAAAAGCAGCAGCCCATGAGTCTTAACATCCTCAGATCCGGCATGTTAAGCACGCTTCAGGATGGCGGCAGATGGGGCTACCAGAAAGAAGGGATTTTGGTAAATGGCCCTATGGACCCGCTGGCGCACCGCATTGCCAACCTGCTTGTAGGAAATGAAGAAAATAGCACAGCCCTGGAAATTTGCCTGACAGGACCAAAAATTTGCTTTGAGCAGGACCACCTCATTGCAATTACAGGATTAGATGTTACCCCCCGCATCAATGGCACACCAGTAAAGCTTTGGAGGCCACTTTGGGTAAGAAAGAAGAGTATACTGGAGTTTGGTGCACTCATGGGTGGCCGTTTTGCCTATCTGGCCGTAGCAGGCAGCTTCCATCTGCCAGCTGTACTGGGCAGTACGGCAACCTACCTACAGGCGGGTCTGGGCGGGCATGAAGGAAGAGCCCTACAGGCCGGCGATCAATTGCTCTGTCCTGGCGTTCCTGACCAGGACTTTTTCTTTCTGCAGCAAGGTATGGCATCATCCAATCACCTAAGTTTTGTACAAGCAACCTGGAGCCCCTCCCCTGCACTATTCCCAAAGTATGAATCGCCTGCTGTTTTACGGGTAATGTACGGACCGGAATGGGACCTTTTTTCAACAGAAAGCCAGCAGGCTTTTTTAGCAGGAGCCTACACCGTAAGCAGGCAGTCTGACAGAATGGGATACCGATTACAGGGTCCAGCGCTTTCCCTTTCCCGGCCTGTTGAGCTACTTTCCAGTGCTGTGACCTTTGGTACCGTACAGGTTCCGGTTAATGGACAGCCAATTGTGCTGATGGCAGATCACCAGACTACAGGCGGTTACCCGCGCATCGCGCAGGTCGCCACAGTTGATTTGCCAAAGCTGGCTCAGCTGCATCCGGCTAAGAAAACTCAATTTAGAGCAATAACTTTGCATGAGGCACAGCAGCTATACCTGGCGCAGGAACAACATCTCGAGCGACTAAAAGCAGTGCTAAAATTAAAAAACATAAGCAGGGCATGAATAAACTAACGGTAGACCTGAACTGTGACATGGGTGAAAGCTTCGGTAGCTATCGCCTGGGGAATGATGAAGCCATGCTGCAGTATGTTAGTGCAGTTAATATTGCCTGTGGCTTTCATGCCGGAGATCCGGCTGTTATGCAGAAAACAGTAAGGCTGGCTCTGGAAAAAGGAGTTGCCGTGGGTGCACATCCCGGACTACCCGACCTGGCAGGCTTTGGCAGGCGTGAAATGGCAATTTCTGCAGCTGAAGCTTATGGCATGGTGTTGTATCAGCTTGGGGCGATCTGGGCTATTGCCAGGGCAGAAGGTGCCACCCTTCATCATGTGAAACCCCATGGAGCTTTATACAACATGGCAGCAGTAAACCCAACGCTGGCTGAAGCCATTGCTAAAGCTGTTTATAAAGTAGATTCCGCGCTGGTTTTGTATGGACTGGCGGGAAGTGAATTGATCAATGAGGGAAAAAAACTGGGACTTGCAACTGCACAGGAGGTATTTGCTGATCGTACGTACCAGGAAGACGGTACCCTTACCCCGCGCAGGCAAGCCAACGCGCTGATTACTGATCCTGCAGAAGCTACGAGGCAGGTGATGCGCATGGTACAGGAAGGTAAAGTAATGACCCAGCAGGGCAGTCACCGTGATATACGGGCCGACACTGTTTGTATCCATGGTGATGGTCCTCATGCGCTGGAATTTGCAAGGCATATCTTCGAGGCATTAAAACTTGCAGGCATTTCCATACAAAGACCCGGTTAAGGCATGCAAACTAAAAAAGACTGGAATGTGCTGATGGGAGCTGCTTTCTTGATGGCCACCTCGGCCGTTGGACCAGGATTTCTTACCCAGACAACTGTATTCACCCAGAGCCTTGCGGCCAGTTTTGGATTTGTGATCCTGGTGTCCATTGTGCTAGACATTGGTGTACAACTGAATGTATGGCGCATTATTGCCATTTCAGAAAAAAGGGCACAAGACATTGCCAACCAGGTATTGCCGGGGCTTGGCCTTTTCATTTCAATCCTGATCGTGCTGGGAGGCCTGGCTTTTAACATAGGCAATGTGGGAGGGGCCGGATTGGGCTTCAATGTACTTTTCGGTATCTCAGCAGAAAGTGGCGCTGTGCTGGGGGCGGGTATTGCAATTGCCATTTTTCTGGTAAAACAGGCTAAACTGCTGATGGACCGCTTTGCCCAGGTTATGGGCTTGCTGATGATCCTGCTCATCCTATATGTAGCTATTACCTCCAGACCACCTGTTGAAGAAGCACTGATTAAAAGCTTTTTCCCGGATCAAATAGATTTTATAGCCATTATTACCCTGGTAGGGGGTACTGTAGGTGGTTACATAACCTTTGCCGGGGGGCACCGGTTGCTGGATGCAGGCATTCGGGGTCAGGCAGCACTGCCACAGGTAAACAGTAGTGCCGTTACCGGCATTACCATTGCGTCTTTAATCCGGATCTTTCTTTTCCTGGCTGCGCTGGGCGTAGTAAGCCAGGGATTGATATTAGATCCCGCCAATCCTCCTGCCGCTGTTTTTCAGCTCTCCGCTGGTATGCTTGGCTACAAGATTTTTGGCATTGTGATGGTTTCAGCTGCCATTACCTCTGTGGTGGGCTCAGCCTATACGGCTGTTTCTTTCTTAAAGTCTTTCCATGCCCGAATAGAACAACATGAAAACGGGATCATCATCGGCTTTATAATCTTATCCACCATCATCTTCACCACCCTTGGCAGGCCGGTGCAGCTGCTTATACTGGCAGGCGCCCTCAATGGATTAATACTGCCCATCACCTTGGGCACCATGCTCCTGGCAGCGCATAAAAAGAAAATTGTAGGTACTTACCGGCACCCTCGCTGGCTAACCATTTTTGGTGTGTTAGTGGTGCTGCTGATGAGCTGGATGGGGGCCTATACCCTACTGCAGCAGTTACCAGCTTTATTTTAAGCAGCTATACCTTTTATCACCTGCTTTAACCGAAAAAGTTACGCTTTTGAGCGCTATAGTACAATCTGTTGTTAAGATTAGTCACTCCACTTAATTTCGCTTTCCAAACCTGCAGGAGGCCATTACGGGACTACAGCTTAACTAAATTTTAGTTTTTGACATGAAAGCGATTGCTAATTTTTTACTGACGCTATTACTGCTCGTGTTTATTGTACACCAGAGCCAGGCTCAGCTTGATCTATTTGTTAATCCCAGGGTCACCTCTTTTGATGGAATGGCCGCAAAAGAGTTTATTGGTCCGGGCCTAGAGCTTGGGCTGAGCATTCAGGACCCAACAAAGCTGTGGGTTGGTGGCATCCATTACCAGGGCAATTTCCTGGGCTCAGTAGAGGAAACACCCTACTCACCCTATCTTAATATAGCCCTGCATTCCTTCAATTTACATTATGGTGCTAAAAGCAGCCTCAATAGTTTTTTCCATCCCTATGCCTACGGAATTGCCGGTTTTCGTATACTGTCCTATACCGATCCGCAGTTTGATTCTGAAGCCGAGGAGTTTTTCAATACCCTCACCCTTACTTATGGTTTAAAAGCAGGCATTCAGCTAGGTTCCGGTCAATGGCGGGGCGATCTGAAATTCGATTACCTGCGCGGCACCCGTACCCGTTATTTGGTAGAAGATACATTTCGGGAGGCGTACGAAGCCGGTGCTGATTTCAGAGATTTTACCAGAAAATCCCCCCTTCATAATATATCTGTTGGGCTTGGCCTGGTGTATGTGCTTGGGTGGGAATAAATATTTTCTCATCTTTCACAGGACAATCTGCTCTATTTTCTATGGATAATTTTAGCAAAGGCAGCGCACCCCTCACGCGTGTTCATTACTCTTCCGGCTCACCCTGGGAACCATTGGTAGGCTATAGCAGGGCCATCAGGGCTGGTAACATTATAGAAGTCTCTGGTACAACAGCCATGCAAAACGGTGAAGTTGCCGCCGCTGGTGATGCCTATGCCCAAACCCGGATTATATTGGAAATCATTGCTGAAGCCCTTCAGCAGCTGGGCGCTGAAATGGCTGATGTGGTGCGTACCCGCATCTATGTTACCGACATCAGCTTATGGGAAGAAATTGGGAAAGCGCATGGCGAATTTTTTGGCACCATAAGACCCGCCTGTAGCATGGTAGCGGTAAAAGCACTGATTGATCCTGCCCTGTTGGTTGAAATAGAAGCCACGGCGATCATTTCCTAAAGAATTTCACTAGAAAAGAAATTCAGGACAGAGGGAATCAGGCACTTGTATTATTCTGTGAAATGTATCTATATTGTCGGTTAGCGCAACCATAATTCCGTTGTAGCAGTTACTAAGCATTATGATACATCCTGACATAGAACTACGTTATATCAACGATGAAATTGGATACGGTGTCTTTGCAAAGAAATTCATTCCTGAAGGCACCATTACTTATATCAAAGACAGCCTGGAAATAGAAATATCTCCTGAAGCATATCAGGAGCATCCGCTGGTGATGCAGCAGGCTATTGAAAAATATTCCTACATCGATGAACGCGGTTACCGCATTGTTAGCTGGGACATTGCCAAATATGTAAATCATTGCTGCCAGAGCAATACCATCAGCACTGGCTATGGTTTTGAGTTTGCACTCCGTGATATACAGCCCGGCGAACAAATAACCGACGAATACGGCATTTTTAACCTCCAGTACGAGATGCAGGTTTTTTGTGGAAATCCAAATTGCCGGAAGGTAGTGCGCCCGGAAGATTTTGACAACTTTTACAAAATTTGGGATAAATCTATCAAAAAGTCGCTGCCCAGGCTACATGATGTGGCGCAGCCTCTGCTGCCCATGATGGAACCCGAATTGCGCGAAGAACTGGATGCATTTTTCAGGGATCAGAGCAACTATAAATCTGTGTACTCGCTGAAGAGCAGCCACCATGAGGCTGCACCACTCTATAAAAACAACGGCAAACAATAAGCCGGATGTTTAAATAAAGTAAAAGCTCCAAACACTTATAATTTCATTCCTATACCCCTGCTTTCTGTACGTTGATAGTATCAGGAACAGGGGTTTTCCTGATTGATGCTTTTCTAATTGGGTCTGGTAAAGGCTTCTCGAATGGCAGGCAGTTATGCCCATAAGTAATTATGAAGAATGCTGCTGACAGCTTCTGTTCTTCTGCAAATTTCCCAACCCTCCACAGCGATTTTCGTAATGCCTCAAGCCAAGCACTGGTTGTGAATACTGGCCGGTAACAAAGGCATTTTTTTAAACTGATGATGTAATTTTTTATGGTGCTATCTTTTTATGGGGGTGCTCAGGTTGTAACAGGGAGCAAACACCTGCTGACGCTGGATAATGGAAAACGAATTTTACTGGACTGCGGCATGTTTCAGGGAGGAGGAGAAAAAACAGAAAGCCTCAATCGTGAATTTGGCTTCGATCCTGAAAGCATTAATTGTATGGTGCTTTCCCATGCCCATACCGACCACTCAGGGCTTATACCCCGCCTGGTGAAGCTTGGCTTTGCCGGAAAGATCTACTGCACGCCCGCTACGCTGGAACTTTGCCAGCTGCTGCTCAAAGACGGCGCTAACATACAGCAGTCCAATGCACGCGGTAACAATGGCAAAGCCGATGAAGCCCTCTATACCCTGGAAGATGCAGAGGAAAGCCTGGAACGCTTCGTTACGGTCCCTTATGAAAAATTAATCATGATTGAGGAAGGGGTTGAGCTACAATTTACCGACGTTGGCCATATCCTGGGCAGTGCTGCCGTGCACTTAAATATACAAGAGGAATCAGGCACGACACGCTTATGCTTTACGGGCGATATTGGTCGTTTCGAAAACAGGATTTTAAGATCTCCACAGGAATTTCCCCAGGCAGATGTGATAATTTGTGAATCGACCTATGGCAGCAAGTTTCACAATACTCTTGAAAAAACAGAAGAGCGCCTGCTGGAGATTGTCCGCAATACGTGTGTGGAGAAGGGTGGCAAGCTGTTGATCCCCGCCTTTAGCATTGGCCGTACGCAGGAGCTGGTCTATTCCTTAAATGTGCTGGCCGAAGATGGTCGCCTGCCAGAGGGTGTGAATGTTTTTGTGGACAGCCCACTTTCGGTTTATGCAACAGATGTAATGCGAAGCCATCCGGAAAATTTTAACGAAGAGATGCTGGAGTTTATCCAGACAGATCCGGATCCCTTTGGCTTTCCACAGCTTCATTTCATCACCGATCACGAGGACTCTAAAATCCTGAATGCCATGGATGCACCCTGTGTGATCATCTCCTCCTCGGGTATGATGGAAGCAGGCCGAATCCGCCATCACCTGCATAAAAATATTTCCGATCCCAGAACTACTGTTCTGATTACCGGCTATTGCGAGCCTGCCTCTTTAGGCGGACGCCTGCTGCAGGGTGCGGAACAGGTCCATATCTTTGATGACGCGCTGGACGTTAAGGCCGAAATTATTTTAATGAATGAGTACAGTGCGCATGCAGATTTTGGAGACATCGTGAAATTCCTGCACTGCCAGGACAAAGAGCAGATAAAAAAGATCTACCTGGTGCATGGGGAGGAAAGCTCCATGAGGAAATTTAAAGCAGATCTGGAGGAAATGGGCTATCGGAATATCGAGATACCGGAATTCAGAA
>JASLAE010000265.1 GCA_030147305.1 Cesiribacter sp. | reverse complement strand
CCCAAAAGAAAAACCCAGGATGCTGCCCAAAGTCTTTTTCAGATAGAAAGTTATATCACAGAAGTATTTGTTGGTGAAACATCTAAACTCAATGGCACCCCAATTGGGAATTTAAATAGCCTGGCCAAAACAGATGTTCAGGCATTGGGGCTGGTGCGGGATGGCATACACATGCATGCACCCTCACCACTGGAAGAACTTGTTACAGGAGATATTTTGATCCTGGAAGCCGATACGGACGGCCTTAAAACATTTATGGACAGTACCGGTGCTACCATCCGGGGAGACGATGTTATCAGAAGCAAGGCAAAAGGATTTAAGGATATACACACCATGGAAGCTGTGGTAATGGCCGATTCGCCCCTGATCGGGCAAACAGCTTCCAGTGTAAACATGCGTGCCCGTTATCGTACTAACCTCCTGGCCATTGCCAGACGGGAAAAGCAAATATGGCAACGCATTGGCAAGACCAGGTTCCAGGCTGGAGATGTTTTATTGCTGCAGGGCAAACTCATTAATCTGAAGGAAACAATTACCAGCATGCAGTGCCTGCCCCTGGCAGAAAGAGGATTGAACATAGGCAAGCCCCGTAAGATATTGTTTGCCCTAAGCATTTTTGTTATGGCCATTGCACTGGTGGTGCTGGGGCTGTTGCCGGTAGAGATTGCTTTCACCATGGCGGCTGTACTCCTGGTCATCTCTGGGATACTCCCGCTCAAAGACATGTATACCAGTATAGACTGGCCTGTGATTGTGCTGCTGGCAGCCATGATTCCTGTAGGCGAAGCCTTTGAAACCAGCGGGAGTGCCGACCTGATCACCCACCAAATTCTTGGCCTCGGAAATCATCATCCCACCTGGTTAATCCTGGGTCTGGTCATGGTCATAACCGTAGCTTTGTCAAATGTCATCAACAATGCGGCCACCGTGGTGCTGATGGCCCCCATCGGTATTAACATTGCAGATGGTCTGGATGTTGCTCCGGATCCTTTTCTAATGGCCATTGCCGTAGGAGCCTCCTGTGCATTTCTTACACCCATTGGCCACCAGTCCAATACGCTGGTTATGGGTCCCGGCGGGTACAGATTCAGTGATTATTGGAAAATGGGCCTGCCCATTACCATAGGCATGATACTGCTGGGTGTGCCCATCATTTTATACTTTTGGCCGGCCTGATCCCTTTGTGGTACCCCTTGCTTTAAATGACAGCAGCTCGCAACAGCAAAGCTAGTCTAAGGGCGGTTGACTGTTAATTAACTAAAGAGCTGGTGCACCACAAAAGCCGAGGCATAAGCCATTAAGGTCATGTAAACCAGCTGCAGGAGGGGTGCCCACCAAAAGGTCGATTGTTTGAGAACAGTACCTGCCAGGTGAAAGTACTGCATGGCAAATGCATAAAATACCAGTAGCGAGAGCAACATGGGTGGTACCAGGGGAGTTTTTCCTCCACTATCCTGCTGGTTGTGTATCTGGCGGATGCTGCCCAGCAGGCTCTGTTTTGCTGGTTGCTCCTGGCTGGAGAGGGTGGCCAGGCTGCCAACAAAAGCTTCTCTTGCGGCAAAAGAACTGATGACTGCCAGGCCTACCTGCCAGTCGAAGCCCAGAGGGGCAACCGTTGGGGCGATGAACCGGCCAATCTGACCAGCCAGGCTATTGTCAGGACTGGTTTCTGCCTTTATTTTAAGGTTAACGGGGCTAAAAAGCTGGGATTGTATAACCTCGGCAGGTGCAGCGTGGTGCTGTACAGCCTGATTGGTCTGCACATGCAGGAGCAGCCAGATGCAAGCCGATACCGGTACCACAACCCGCAGGGTACGCAAGCCAATCTCAGAAAGATTTACCCGCACAATATGCCAGATATCGCGCCAGTAGGGGCGGGTGAAATAAGGAAGTTCCATTACAAAAGTCTCTTCTGCCTTTACCTTTACCAGCAGCTTAAGCGCCCAGGACGATAGTATGGCAGCAAAGAAACTAAAACCGTACATGGCCAGCAATACAAGACCCTGTATGTTCAGGAATCCTAAAACGCGGGTGGCGGGCACCAGCAAACCAATGAGCAGGATGTATACCGGCAGGCGGGGAGAGCAGTTAACCAGTGGCGCTACAAAAATATGTTTGGCCCGCTCGCGCCAGGAGCCACAGGCGCCGTTTGCCAGTAAGGCAGGTACGCCGCAGGCCGCTGTGGAGAGCAGCGGAATGGCACTGCGGCCATTCAGGCCAAAGCGGCGCATCAGCTTATCCATCAACAGCATTACCCGCGACATATAGCCGCTTTCTTCCAGCAAGGCCATCAGGGTAAAGAATACCAGCAGGTGGGGCAGGAAGAGGAGCACACCACCAAGGGCAGGCAGTATACCGGTTGTGAGCAGGCTGCTGAACCAGCTATTCGGTAAAGCAGCAGCCAGGCTTGCGTTCAAAGCGCTCCAGGCAGTATCTAAAAGGCCCAGAGGGGCATTGCCAATCCAGAAAACCAGCTGAAACATAAGGAAGAGCAGGCCCACAAAAGTCAGATGCCCCCAGCCTGGGTGGGTAAGCACTGCATCGAATTTGTTAAGTAGCTGGGTTGCCTTGTTGGTGCGCAACTGCCGGCTGGACCTGGCCAGAATACTGTGGATCTGCTGGTAGCGGCCTATGGTTTCACGAGCCTGCAGCTCTTCTGCCCGGAAATGATACTTTTTATAGACGCCTTCCAGCCAGCTCTGCTCACTTTCACTCAGGTGATTGCTGGTGCTGCCCTGTTGCAAGAGCTGCCAGGCACTGTAATTATTCTGAATATTGAAATGCTCCTTTACCTCCTGGAGGGCCTTAGGTGCCAGCGGATAAACATCGTAAAAAGATTCAGCATCCCGGCGCACCGGGTTCGTCATGAGGTATTTGAGCTTGTCCAGCCCTTCGCCGGCACGGGCATTAATGGTGACAACCTGTACGCCCAGAAGCTCCTGAAGCCGTTCTGCATTTACACTTATACCCGCCTGGCGGGCAACATCCAGCATATTAAGGGCAAGCACTACCGGAATTCCCAGGTCTTTCACCTGTGAGAACAGCAGCAGGTTGCGCTTCAGGTTAGAAGCATCTGCAATAAAGATCAGCAGGTCCGGAAAGTATGGGCTCTTAGGATTATTCAGTACCTCAAGGGCTGTTTTTTCTTCGGCGCAACGGGCATAAAGACTATAGGTGCCCGGCAGGTCAATGATCTGGGCAGTCATATATGCATCGAGCCGGCACTGGCCGGTCCGTTTGTCGATCGTGACCCCAGGGAAGTTTCCTACTTTTTGGTTAAGGCCAGTCAGTTGATTAAAAAGACTGGATTTTCCGGAATTTGGGTTGCCAATTAAGGCTATTTTTGGATTGGACTTTAGCGGCATATATAACTACCTATTCTTCCAGCGCGAGGCTTTGCGCCTCGTGCATCCGCAATGACAGATCGTGGCCTCCCACGGTGATACAAAGCGGATCGCCTAGCAGTTTCAGGCTTACTTCAGTACCGGGCAAGCAGCCCATTTCAAGCAGCTTTAAGTAGAGGCTGTTTGGGCGCAGGTTGGCAATGATGCCTTTCTCCCCTTTTTTCAGATCTGCTACGTTTCGCTGTTTACTCACTAAATTCATGCTCTTTAAAAAAGCGTTGCAAAGTTCAACCAATGAATGCAATATTCCAACTGGCTGCTAATAAATCTGCAACACAAGCACTTAAGGCCTAGTTCTGTAGGAAAAAACGAAAACACACAAAATCTTACATGCGTATAATGAAGAAGCATGAAATAAAAGAAGGCTATGAAAACACCAGATACTCAAAATAAAGTTGCAGATAAGACTGCTGATGCACAGCAGGTAAAGCCGGAAGAACAAAAAAAGCCGGCGCAGCCACAAAAGGCAGTCCCTGAGACCAGGCCTGTGAATGATGACGAAGAGGATGAAAACCCCTTTGGCGGCCTCAGTCACAGAAACCTTAAGAAAAACCTGGGCTGTGGAGGATGAGCTGATTTTTGAATAGGAGCATAATGATACCTGATAATAGCTGGCGTTTAAGTTAGCCACCAGCCACGCTCAAAATCTTACATTAGCTGGAGTAGAATACGCGCTTCACCCGCTCACTAACATTGGTTAAAATCTCGTAAGGGATGGTGCCAATATCTGTAGCCAGCTGAGTAATAGGCCTTTCCGGCCCGAACACAATGGCTTCATCACCTTCCTGCACCTCCAGTCCGGTAACATCTACCATGGTCATGTCCATGCACACGCGCCCTACAACCGGTGCCAGACGGCCACCAATCAATACCTTGCCAACACCATTGCTGAAACGACGGTCAAACCCATCGGCATAGCCAATGGCAATAGTTGCCAGCTGGGTGTCGCGGTGGGCTATACCACTACGGCTGTAACCAATAGTTTCTCCGCTGGGTACCTGCTTTACCTGAGATACGGTGGTTTTTAGGGTACTGATGGGTTGCAAAGCCCGCTGCTCCATCCCATTCACTTCTGCGCCATACAGGCCAATGCCAAGCCGTACCATATCCAGCTGGTATTCAGGAAAACGCAAAATGCCTGCAGAATTAAGCAGGTGCCGCATAGGCTTATAGCCAAGGGCAGTGGTTATCTGATCATAATAGCTCGTTAGGCGCTGGGCTTGTTGGTGAGAGAAATCATTAAAGTCGGCGCTGTCGGCACCTGCCAGGTGACTAAAAACACTGCGGATCTCCAGGCGCTGGGTAGGCCGCTGGCTGGCTTGTAATAATTCCAGTACCTCTGGTACGTCACTTTGGCTAAAGCCCAGCCGGTGCATACCGGTGTCCATCTTCAGGTGCGCCCCCGCCTGCTTTCGATGCGTTTTCAGATAGCTGATAAATTCGCGTAACTGCGAAAGGCTATACAACTCAGGTTCCAGGTTATACTCCAGCAGTTTGGGGAAGGTATCCGGCGCGGCATTCATGATCATGATGGGCAGGTTAATGCCAGCCTGGCGGAGGCTGATGCCCTCATCTGGATAAGCGACCGCCAGGTAATCTACTTTCTGAAATTCCAACAGGTGCGCCACTTCCTGACTGCCGCTGCCGTAAGCAAAGGCCTTTACCATTACCATGGTTTTGGT
The DNA here is from genome assembly GCA_030147305.1 of Cesiribacter sp. Taxonomy (GTDB): domain Bacteria; phylum Bacteroidota; class Bacteroidia; order Cytophagales; family Cyclobacteriaceae; genus Cesiribacter. The sequence goes on along the minus strand of JASLAE010000265.1, from coordinate 18,423 downwards.
ACCGGGTTTCAGGCGGCTGCGGTAAAAGTTAAGATTATGGGCCAGGGCTTCCAGGTCAATTTCCAGTACGGTACCATGTACCTTATGCTGTAGCCGGCTCACCAGGCGCTCAAAGCCATAGGGGCGGGCACCTTTTAATAAAATTAATTCCCGGCCTACATGACGCTCTGGCTGGCTCTGCAGCAACTCCTCGGTGCTTTGATAATATTCTGTTTGTCCAATGGCTGCAAATAGTGGGGCAGCAGCAGAAATTTGCTCCCCAACGCCTATAAGGCGATCTATTCCGTTTACCTGCAGCAGCTCAGAAACCTTGCGATAAAGCGTTTGCGCCGGAAGCCCCGTCTGCAGCAGATCGGAGAGGATGAGTGTTTTTTTTCGCTGATGCCTTTGCTGCTGCATAAACTCCAGGGCTACCTGCAGACCAGCCAGGTCATTGTTATAAGCATCATTGATAATGTAGCTGCCGTTGACACCCTGTTTTAATTCCAGCCGCATGGCAGGTAGAGCCAGCTGGCTTAGCTGCTGCTGTAGCTGTGCGTAAGCATACCCTTTGCCTTGCAGAAAGAATAGGCAGTGCAGACAGTTTTCTATAGAGGCGCTATCGCGGAAGGGAATTCGATAACTGTGCTGTTGCTCTTCTACATGCAGGTGCAACAGGGTGTCTTTTTGCCTGTGGATAACCTCTACCCACCAGGACCCTTCGGCCTGAGCCTGGCTCCAGCCTACCAGCTGCTTATCCGGGTATAGCTCCTGCAGGCATTCATGGATGAGCGCATGGTCACGACAGTAGACAATCGTATCGGTTGTGGCAAAGAGCTGGGCTTTTTCCCAGACTTTTTCTTCCCGGGTACTGAAGCCACGGTCATGTGCCGGGCCTATGTTGGTGAAAATACCATAAGTAGGTTGTAGAACCTGCTGCAGCTGCTGCATTTCGCCCCGCTGGGAAATGCCTGCTTCAAATACACCGATGGTATGGTTCTCGTTAATTTGCCACACCGAAAGTGGCACGCCTGTTTGCGAATTATAGCTTTTAGGGCTGCGCACTACCTCTTCCTGTGCAGCCAACAGGGTGCTGAGCCACTCTTTCACAATTGTTTTGCCATTGGAACCGGTGATGGCTATAACAGGCAGCTGATATTGCCGGCGGTGCCAGCCAGCCAGTTGCTGTAAGGCCAGCAAGCTGTTTTCTGCCTGATATATATTGGCCTCCGGCATATCATTTCCAGAAGCTTTATTATCCGGTATCTCTTCCACTACAAAACATCGAATCCCGCCCTTATAGGCTTCCTGCAAGTATTGGTGGCCATCATGTTGCTGTCCGCGCAGGGCAAAAAATACAGCACCGGGGCTTACCACTAACTTACGACTGTCGATAAGCAGGTAGCTAAGGGAAGCATCTGCTGCCAGCTGCAGCATTTTTCCCTGGCAAATATCAGGTAATTGAGAGAATAGAATCATATGAAAAGATCAGTGAAGCTTGCTACCATTGGGAACCTGCATTTCCGGGGCTGCCAGCACAATAGCACCCTGGCTGTCGGAAAAACCGGTTACCAATACCTCGGAGCGAAAGCCTGCAATAGAAATTGGGGTTAAATTAACTACACATAAGACCTGCTTTCCTATTAAGGCCTCTGGTGTATAATGGTCAGTAATTTGAGCACTCGATTGACGGATACCTATTTCAGCACCCAAATCAATCCATAGCTTAATGGCAGGTTTCCGCGCTTCGGGGAAAGGCTCGGCTTTTTCTACTGTGCCAATACGCAAATCTACCTGCTGAAAATCTTTTAAAGAAATTTTTTCTGTCATGTGCAACCAAGTGGGGGGCTCGTGCATCTAAGTTATGTAATCAGGCAGGATGTAAATCAATATTAACAATAATTAACATTGCCTTAGGTCCATACCACTTGCCATAACAATAAATTTTAATAACTTTACCAAAAATAACGCTAATATGAAAGCTTCATCTCTCCTTAAGCATATATGGGTTGGCAGTTTTATCTGTGCTCTATTCCTGACTGCAACGGGTGTTGCTTATGCAGGCGCCAACAATACAGGTACTAATGGTAAAACTGAGGTCTGTACACAGCAGGAACTTGCTGTAAAGCAGAATGAACAGGCTAAAAAGAAGATTGCCGCTGTTGCCGTACCCAAGCAAAACGAGGTAGCAAAGCCTGCTCCCAAACAAACTACAGAAGTGAAAAAAGAAGATGCTCCCGCGGGCTTTTTCTCTTTTAGCTTTATCTATTATTTATTCTACAAAACAAACTTTGCAGAATCTACAAACCATGCTTTCAAAACTACCCTGAAGGCATTTGTGGATAAATTAATTGGTTAACTAAAGCAGGCTAGTAACCTGTATAAAAATAGAGGCTGCCTTTGGGCAGCCTTTCTTGTTTAAGCATGTTGGGTAAAACGCTCCAGATCTTTTAGTTTGATCTTGTCTTCATAAAAGGCCTTGTTGAAGATAACGCCCCATACGCCAATTTCCTGAAGGCGCTCAATGTCATCAATAGAGCTGATGCCGCCACTTGCCAAAATGCAGATACCCGGATATTTATCGATCAGCTGCTTGTAAAGCTCAATAGATGGGCCGCTCATTTCACCGTCGCGGGATACGTCAGTAGTTTTTACATATTTAAGGCCACGCTCATAAAAATAGCCAATATGGTCGGCCACATCAATGTCTGTATTTTTTTGCCAGCCCCTGATTAAGATTTTTCCCTGCAGCGCATCGGCACCCAGGGTTATTTTTTCGCGGCCATAGGAAATGATCCAGGAAGTGAAAAGATCCTTGCGGCTAACGGCCACACTGGCAGCAGTAATAAAGCTGGCGCCATATTCGTAGGCCTTGCTGATGTCGCCATCCGTGGAGATACCGCCAGAAAAATCTACCTGAAGATTTGTGTAGCCAACAATGGTCTCCAGCACGCCATAATTAACCGGATGGCCTTTTTTTGCGCCTTCCAGATCTACCATGTGTATTTGGTCAATGCCATGATCCTCAAACTTTTGCGCTACCTCCAATGGGTTTACATCATATTTGGTAACTTTGTCAAAGTTTGCTTTATCAATATGCACGCACTGGCCCTTGATTACCGCAATGGAGGGAACGATCTTTATCATAAAAACTTAGGTTCGGAAGTGTGGCAAAGAGACCGGTAACTACACGGCCTCCCAAAAATTACGTGTTACCCACGCATGATACCTAGCGCTGCTGCTCATTTCACCAGCAGGTATTTGCTGTCAGGCAGGTCAATTTACACAAAATCATCTAACTCCACAAGTTTAAATCCTTCACCCCGCACACTCAGAATTTGCAGGCGGGGGTCCTGGCGAAGCAGTTTGCGCAGCTTGGTGATGTATACATCCATGCTGCGGGCATTAAAATAACTGTCGTTGTGCCAGATGGTATTGAGCGCCTCTGTACGGTCCAGGGTTTGCCCTTTTCGTTCGGCCAGCATCTTCAGCAGGGCGGCTTCCTTTGCTGTGAGGGAGGTACTTTCACCTGCTATCTTCAGCTCCTGCTGTTGGGGCATAAACACATAACGGCCTATGTGCAGCGGGCCTTCTTCTGGGGTGCTGTGCTGGCTACCCCCCGTCATACTGCGCCGTAAAATAGCCTGAATTCGTAAAAGCAGTTCCTCCAGGCTAAAAGGCTTGGTGATATAATCATCAGCCCCCACCCTAAACCCGTTAAGGGTATCTTCTTTCAGGCTCTTGGCTGTTAAGAAAATGATGGGTACCTGCTGGTTGCGTGCCCTGATCTTCTCGGCAAGGGTAAAACCATCCAGCTGGGGCAGCATAATATCGAGGAGACACAGATCGAACGGCTGGGCACTGAACGCCTGAAGACCCAGTAGTCCGTTGGTAGCCAAATGGGTAGCATAACCCTTTACCTGCAGGTACTCCTGCAGGATCTGCCCCAGGTTAGGATCGTCTTCTACTACTAGTATGCTAGCTTTTTGCATCGACCGACGAATTTTGGGGTAGAGTTATGGTAAATCGGCTGCCGGCACCTGGTTTGCTTTCTACTGCAATCTGTCCGCCGTGGGCTTCTGTGCTGTAGCGGACAAATGCGAGCCCCAGGCCAAAGCCTTTTACATTGTGCACGTTGCCGGTAGGCACCCGGTAAAATTTATCGAAAATCTTGTCCTGATTTTCACGGCTAATGCCAATCCCTTTGTCTGCTACGGTAAAGCTCAGCGCCCCCTGGCCAGCCAGGGTGGTATTTTTTGTAAATACTTCTATTTGTGGGGCTCCCTCAGAATATTTTATAGCATTCTCCAGCAGGTTGTTTAAAATACCGGTCAGGTGCAGACGGTCTGCTGCCAGCACAGGGTTGGTTGCTTCCAGGTGCAGTTGAATACTGCTTTCTGCTGGTAACTGCAGCAGATAAATGTCTGTTATGCCCTCAATGAGTTCATGGATGTCTACCTGCTCCAACTTTAACACAGGCTTCTGCTTTTCCAGGCGGGCAATCTGCAATACTTTTTCTACCTGCTGCCCCAGACGCCGGTTCTCCTGCCGGATTATGCCCAGATAGCGTTCATGGATGTTGGGTTGCTGCCGCAGGTCTGGGTCGGTTAGTGCTTCACAAGCCATGCTAATGGTAGCAATGGGTGTTTTAAGCTCGTGGGTCATGTTGTTGATGAAATCGTTTTTGATCTCGCTTAGCTTTTTCTGGCGCAAAATGGTTTGAACAGCATAGGTAAAGCAACCGATAACAATCAGCATCAGCAGGGCAGAAGAAGCCAGCGTGGAACCCATGCGGCTGAGCAGGTACTGGGTCTGGTTTGGAAAATAAACACTTAGGTAGCTGTCTGACCGGAAAATATCATTCGGAAAAAGAGCGGCCTGATACAACATGGCGGTATCGGGCAAAAGGCGGCCACTCTGGTAAACCAGCTGCCGCTTGGGTCCCTGCAAGACAGCCCAATGGTAGTCGGCATCAATGCCCCTGTTATGCAGGGCGATTTGCAGGAGCGTATCTACCTGAACGGAGTCAATACGTTTTTTTAGTGAAAGTTCTTCTGCCAAAAACTGCCTGAGGTACAGCCTGTCAACCTGCTGGCGCTGGTGCATACGCTGCTCCAGGGATTTTGCAACGGCTTCCTCATAAGCCTTTTCCTTCCTGGTTCTTTTTCTGTTTGGTGCAGGGTTGCCGAGCCTTACCACCACATTTCCATCTTCCCAATGGATATTTTTCCGGAGGCTATCCAGCGGTATGGGCTCTACTATGGTAAAAGGGGGTAGGGGTGGCTGCGCCGGCCTCCATACCGGACTTTCCCTTGCAGGCCGGGTTTCAAACACAGTGATGCTGTTCTGGGCAAAAGCAAAATCAACGACCTCTTTCTTTTCCAGCTTTTGGCTAACCTCTATCAAAGCATCCTGTACATTTCTGGCCATTTCATCCTCTTTCAGCTGAATGGCAGTACGAATCCAGTACAACTGAAACAGGATGAGCCCCAGTACAGCCAGGCTCATCAGAATGCTTAGTATAAATATTTTGGTGCGTGTCATATCTTACACTAAAATACATGCTGGAACGCTTATAATTCCCCTTTTAACATACTTTAACGTTAATTAAGAATCAATTAACACCCCCGCTTATCATCATTCGGTACATTTGATCAGAAACAATCGAAAAATTTTTAACACCGGTAATTGCTCAGGGTGCCTCTCTTCAGGGAGGTGCCGGTGCATGAGCATCAGTCCGGATTTCAGTAATTAAAATGATAAGCATATGAAAAAGGCGGTATTACTTTGGATCTTAAGCCTGGCTATGGGCTTTTACACCCACGATGTGCAGGCACAGGAAGATGCCCCTAAGGAGAGGATCAGGATCATCATTGAGCATGAGCAGGGCAAGACAGAGGTTTATGAATACAACAGCCGGGAAGCCATGGAGGCCGACGAACGCCTCAAAGGCATGGACCTGCGCATGCCTGATGAGAAAGAGATACGGCTGAGGCTGCTGGATGCCATGGCCTGGGATAGCGTGAGACTCAATGCCAGTCCCATGCATATAGCGTCAGACTCAATGCGTCTTAAGGTAAGGCGTATATTTGCAAACCGGGATAGCAGTGTGCTGGGGCCGCAACATAAGATATTTATGCTAAGGGAACCCCATGAAATGCGGGCCTTAACTAAAGAAATGAGGGATCTAATGAGTGAGCAGGGTGTTAGAGATGTAAAAATCTTTAACCACAGGCCATTTGTCATGGAGGATTTGCCCGAGGCATCCAGAAAGCTTCTGGAGGAAAACGGATTAAAACTGAAAGAAGGAGAGCGGGTTGTGATTTTACGGGAGACCGACGAGCTGCCTGTGCCGCCTGCTATCCCCCAGATGCCGGGCTTGCCTGCCCCGCCCGCAGAAGCTCCCACCTGGTTAGAAGATTTAAAGGTTTATCCAAATCCTGCCGATGATCAGCTGCGGGTGCAGTTCAGATCAAAAACAGCCGGACCTGCTATACTGCGCCTCACAGACCTTAACGGTAAGGAGGTTTATAAAGAAGATATTGCTGATGCCGCCACAATGCATGATAAAACCATCACACTGCCTGCCGATCAAAAAGGGATTTTCCTGTTACAACTAGAGCAGGAAGGAAAAATATATACACAACGGCTAATACTGAAATAAATTTGTAAACTTCACCTAAGCCTGTGAAAACCGCTCCCTGTTTCCGGAGCGGTTTTTTTCTTGCTAATTGGTCGGAATGCGCTGCAGAAAAGTGCTTATTAATTTTTTTGCACGTTATTTTGCACTATGGAATTGAATAACAACGAATACTACATACAGGGGCTGCGGGTGTTGGATTTATGCGAAGAATTTGGCTCTCCCCTTTATTTATATGATGCTGAAAAAATACAGGCCCAGTTGCAAAAACTGCAGGATTCCTTTGAAGGGTTGAATGTAAGGTTCAAGTACGCGGCCAAGTCGCTGACAAACCTGAGTATTCTGAAGTTGATGCGCCACTATGGCCTTGGGCTGGATGTGGTTTCCATACAGGAAGCCATGCTGGGCCTGAAAGCTGGCTATGCGCCGCAGGAAATTCTGTACACACCCAATTGTGTCTCTTTCGAAGAGATAAAAATGGCGGTAGAGCTGGGCGTGATGATCAATATTGATAACATCAGTATTCTGGAGCAGTTTGGACATGAATACGGCGGCACCGTACCTATTTGCATCCGCATGAATCCGCACATCATGGCCGGTGGCAATACTAAAATATCTACCGGCCACATTGATAGCAAGTTTGGTATTTCTGTGCTGCAGATGCGCCACCTGCTGCGGGTAATAAAGACCAATAACATCAAAGTCATAGGTCTGCACGTACATACCGGTTCCGACATCCTGGATGCAGAGGTGTTCTTGCGTGGAGCCCAGATTGTGTTTGATGCAGCCCGTGAGTTTACCGATCTGCAATTCCTTGATTTTGGCAGTGGTTTTAAAGTGGCCTATCGCCTGGGCGACCCAACTACCGATTTAAAGCAGGTAGGGAACCGCCTGAAAGAAGCTGTTGATGGCTTCAGCAAAGAATATGGTCGCGAAGTAGAGGTTTGGTTCGAGCCTGGTAAGTTTCTGGTAAGTGAAGCGGGCTATCTGCTGGTGCGCACCAATGTGATTAAAACTACACCGGCTACTGTATTTGCTGGTGTAGACAGTGGCATGAATCACCTGATACGCCCCATGATGTATGATGCCTACCACGATATGTTTAATCTTAGCAATCCAACCGGTATCCAGCGGGTATATTCTGTTGTGGGTTACATCTGCGAAACAGATACTCTGGGCTGGGATCGTAAGATGAATGAACTGCGCGAGGGCGATATTATTGCCATCAAAAATGCAGGTGCCTACGGCTACAGCATGTCCTCTAATTACAACAGCCGCTACCGGCCTGCAGAAGTGCTGGTGTACGGTGGCAAAGCCCACCTGATTCGCAGGCGTGAAACGCTGGAAGACCTGCTGCGCAACCAGGTGGAGATAGAATTTTAATTAGGGTATTTTCAGCTTAAAACCCATGCTGTGCACATTCTGAATTTCCAGCCGGGGGTCGGCCTGGAGGTATTTGCGCAACCGTGAAATAAACACGTCCAGACTTCTACCGGCAAAATAGTCGTCGTTCCCCCAGATCTTCTGCAGAATCTGTTCCCTTGCCAATAGTTGGTTAGGATGCTCCATCAGGAACTGCAACAGATCGGTCTCGCGGCTGGTAAGCTGGCGCCTCCCTGCCTCGGCATGAATAAGCAAACGGTCTTTTCCATCAAATTGAAAGGCGCCCAAACCTGTTGCCGGGCTCGTTTGCTTTACGGACTGGCTTCTCTTTAAAAAGATACTGATCTTAAGGAGCAGCTCTTCTATGCTAAAGGGTTTGGTCAGGTAGTCGTCGGCACCCAGGCGCAGCCCATAGAGCTTGTCTTCCTGCAGAGAGCGGGCTGTAAGAAAGATGATGGGCGTATGGGTATTTGACTGGCGGATATAACGGGCCAGTTCAAAGCCTGTAAGTCCTGGTAGCATCACATCCAGAATGCACAGATCATATAGCTCTGCCGAAAATTCTTGGGCTGCAGTTTGTCCATCAACAAGCAAACTAACAACATAGCCCTGCTGAGAAAGGGTATCCTTTATAATGAAGCCCAGGCTGGGATCATCTTCTACCAGTAAAATGCGTGCACTCATAGCATGAGGGGTGGTAGCTTTGGAAATTGTATCTGAAAGGTGCTCCCCTGCCCGGGCTGGCTCTGGAGTTTTATGCTGCCCCGATGGGCTTTTACTACATTTTTCACATAATAGAGGCCCAGTCCAAAACCTTTTACGCCCGCGGCTACCTGTTGGGCATCAGCAATCCGGTAGAAGCGCTCAAATACTTTCTTTTGCTGTTCCATAGGGATTCCCATTCCTTTATCTGAAACCAGCAGACAGAGTTGCTTATGCTTGTTTTCTGTTGTAATGCGGATGTACGGCTTTGAACCCGAATATTTGCAGGAATTGTCCAGCAGGTTAAAGATCAGATTGGTGAGGTGGAGCTTGTCGCCTAAAATACAGGCATGTGTTGCTTTTAAATCTAACGTAAGGGTGGCCTGCCGCTGCGCCAGCATCGCGTCCATGCTCTCGGTTACTTCATAGATCAGCTGGTGGAGGTCTACATTTTCCTGCTTCAGCAACAGGGTCGCCTTTTCTGCATGGGCCGACTGCAGCACCTGTTCTACCTGATTCTTAATTCGTGTGGCTTCCTGCAAAATTAGCTGTGTGTATGTGTTGCCAGTATCGGGTCCATCTCCAAATGAGACGGCTTGCCGCTGCAGGGCTTCTGCTGAGAGCATGATGGTGGTGACCGGCGTTTTAACCTCATGGGTAATGGTGTTGATAAAATCTTTCTGGATCTCTGAGTAACGTTTCTGTTTTAGCACCACAAAAGTGGTGTAGGTAAAAAAGAGAATAACCAACAGCATAACTGTGGTAGAGAAGATCCAGATGTCCATGCTTTGGGCAAGGTAACCAGCCTTGGTTGGAAAGTAGACACTAAAGTAGTAATTGTCCTGCGACCATTTGGGCAGCTGCTTGCTAGGGCTGGGTTGCTGTTCCTGTAAGCTAATGTAGTTGCCGTAGACCAGGGTTTCCTGATCACAATTATAAATGCCGTATTCATAATCGAGCTGCAGGTTACGCCGCAACAGCTCACGGGTTAGCAGACTTTCCAACAGCTGGGGGTCTACCCGGTCGTTGATCATCACGGCATAGTAGTTGGAGGAGAGCTGAATCACTGGATTTTGGCCAAAAGCAGGAAGCTGGGCATAACGGCGCATGCTCTCGGCTACCTGCTGTAGCACCAGCTGTACATTCTGGTGAAACTGCCGCTCACCCAAATCAAAAGCTCTTTTTAACCAGTAGCCCTGAACGGCCACCATCCCCGCAATACATATGGCGGCAGCAATGGTCAGGAGGCGGATGGTCCGGTTCTTCATGGTAGGAAGATACTAAATCTAAGCAAAGCAAGAACTGCCTGGGAGGACATTAACATACCATTAACAATTGTTGGCAGTCTGTTAACAGACATTCTCCTGTCTGCACCTGATCTTTGGTGTATTCAATAACCAAAATCATTCTTTATGATGAAGCTAAGTTTTCTCATGTTTCTGTTGTTGGTGGCGGTAAGCCTTCAGGCACAGCAATTGGCCGTAATTAACAATACTGAAAAACCCGCAGCAGCAGTCCTGCAATGGGAAGCTACCGAGCACAGCTTTGGTGAAATAAAACAGGGAGCGCCCGTTAGTGCAAGCTTTTCTTTTACCAACACCAGTAACGTGCCCCTGCGCATTAAAGAGGTGAAGGGCTCCTGCGGCTGTACTGTTACAACTTATACTAAAGAAGCGATTGCTCCGGGTGCCCGGGGTCAGGTAACGGCTACTTATAACGCTGCACACCCCGGTGCCTTCCGTAAAACGGTATCGGTTACTGTAAATACACAGGCAGAAGCAATGGTGTTAACGCTGCTGGGAACCGTAATAGCGAAGGAATAGGCTAATCAGGTGGAGCATAACCTGCCGCTAGGCAGGTTATGCTTTTATTTACTCCTGAAGCGTGTGCCAAAGCGTACCACCAGCCAAACGACTAATATGAGTATAAATACCCAGGGCGGTATCTGGCCAGGCAACACAGTTTCATTCAGTACAAGCAGCAAAACGGCAACGAGCAGAATGATGATCGCATTCAGGTTTGAATTCATGAAAGAACAGGGCTTTATTCCGGAGCGTTAAAAATAAGAAAAGGTCTTGCAAAGCTGGTAAGGAGGGACAGCTTTTCCACCAGCGGCCGCTCTTTTTTGCAGTACAGGGCAGGGCATTTATATTTCGCCCGATTTTTTTACAATTCTGTTAATGACCCGGTCTAGTTCCTGAGTGGTTTTAATCAGATAGCCAAACCACTCCCGGTTGTCGGTACTAAGATCATCTTCCCTGATCAGGTGCGTAATGCCCACAATGGTTGCTACTGGTCGGCGTACTTCCCTGGAATAAAGGCTGGCAATTTCTTCAAGATTTTCGAGCTGCCGTTGTTCTTTATCGATGTTGATGGCATTAAAGGCCACACCAATAAGCTTTGCCCTGGCATCTGTTACCGGATAAAATTTAATTCTATACCACAACTCCACGCCGGGGGCAAAGCCGAATTTGTGTTTTTGCTCTATTGTCTGGCCTGCAAGTGCCTTCGCTATGTTTTGCCGAAACATACCTTCCGTTCCTTCAGGTACAAACCACCAGAAATTATCACCCTCATGGATCATCCTGTCAAAAAAGGTGCGGGCAAATTCTGCAGCCACTTTGTTGAAAGACAATATTGTGAATTCGGGGCTAATGAGCATGTTGAGGTCGGAGGTACTGTTTAAAGCAGCGAGTAATTTGTTGCTGGCCTCCTGGATAAGCTCCTCTGCTTTCTTGTGTTCAGTAATGTCTTTTAAAATAACCGTGAGCCCTTCCTGCGAAGGATACACTGTTTTTCCAAACCATTTGTCCAGATCGGGTCTGTACTCCTCAAACTTAAGGGATCTGTTTTCGCGCAGTGCCTGAAAGTAAATGCTTTTGTTTTGATCGATGTTGGGTCGCTCCGGTAAATCCCAGATGCATTGGCCTAAGAACGTTTGCCGGGAGAAGCCTACCATATTTTCAAAAACATGGTTTGCTTTGATGAATCGCCACTCTCTGTCGAGAATATAGAATCCATCAGACATGTTTTCAATGATTACATCCAGTCTGTCGTTGTTTCTTTTGGCCTGCTGAACTACTTTTTCTGTAGAAGTTATGTCGTAGCCAATACAAAGTACTTCTACCACCTCGTCGTGGTTGTTTAACACAGCCGAAAATTCGTAAAAGGCCCAAAAGTAATCGCCCTCCGGTGAAGGTTTGCGCAGTTTAACCGGAATGCTCTGGCTTGGATTGGCCATGCAGGCAAAGGTAGCGTTCTGGCATATCGCAAAATCTTCCGGGTGGAGGGTTATTTCAAAAGACTTGCCAAGCAGGCTAGGGGTAATAAAGCTAAATCTATCTGCAAAAGTCTTGTTTACATAGCTATAGTAGCCATTCCTGTCTACTTTAATAACATAGAAAGAAGGTGAATTTTCCAGCAGCTTAAAAAGATTAGCAGGGAAATTGCTATTGGCCATTGTGCTAAAATATGACTTTGGAGTTCTGTCGCACTTGCTGTGCCAATATAATAAAACAAGCTCGTTTAGAAATACTTCTGTGTTTATTAAACTGCTATAAAACAGCTGATTAGCTTAGATGTCAGAAATGTATTGTGTTAGCCTTAAGCCAGTGAGATTTTGATGAACAGCTAACGAATTTCAGTCGTTTTCCTTACAATACGGTGTATGACCCGGTCCAGCTCCAGGGTGGTTTTTCTCAGGTAATTAATCCACTCCTGATTTTCATGGCTTAATTCCTCTTGGTCGATCAGCTGGGTAATACCCAGAATGGTGGCTACCGGCCGCCTGATTTCATGGGAGTAGAGACTGGCAATTTCCTCTAATTTTTCTAACTGGCGCTGCTGCTGATCTATGTTGGTAGAATTAAAGGAAACACCGATAATATTGCCCTCGGTATCATAAACTGGAAAATACTTAACCAGAAACCAAAGGGCTAGCCCCGGTTTAAAGAAAAGCTTGATCCTGACTTCTACCGCCTTGCCCCGCAATGCAGACTGAAAGTTCCTGATAAAGTCTTCCTCGGTACCTGGCAGAATGTACTCCAGCACATTTTGTCCCTGGGCAAGTCGTCGGTCATCGTAATAAACCTTCATGCTTTCATAGGCCATTTTATTGAACGAAAGCACCCGGTAGTTGCGATCTAACAGAATATTGATGTCGGTAGTGCTGTCCAGAATAGCCGAAAGCTTGCTGGTGGATTCTCTAATCTTTTCTTCTGCCAGTTTCTTTTCGGTAATGTCACTAAAGATTACAGTAAGTCCCTCTTCTGAGGGGTATACTGTCCCTTCGAACCAGCGCTTGGCTTCTTCATTATAGTCAAGAAAGCTGGTGGTTATATTGTCGCGCAGTGCCCTGCGGTAAGCAGCAGGGTATTGATACTTTACGTTATCCGGAAAAACATCCCAGATCAGCTGACCCAGCACCTGGTCTCTGTTAACGCCCACGATCTCTTCAAAAACCCTGTTTACTTTAACAAATCTCCAGTTTTTGTCAATAATGAGAAAACCATCGGTGATGTGTTCAATAATATTGTCCAGCTTTTTTGTGTACGGAATAGCTTCCCGGTAAATGGTTTCACCTGGCGGAAGATAATGGCCAACGCAGATGATACCTTCTACCTTTCCTTCTGCATTTTGCTGTGAAGTGATCTCCCAGTGTGTCCAGTCAAATCCTCCATTGTCATTATAAATTCTTAACCTGAGGGTGAAGACTTCGCCTGGCCGGGCAAGACTTGTTTCAAGCATGTGCTGGCCATGGGGAAGATCGTCTGGTAGAATAGCCAGCTCGTAATGCCTGCCAATTAAATCAGGGGTAAGAAAAGCAAGCCTTTGAAAGAAAACTTCATTGGCATATGTATAGCAGCCTTTTGTATCCAGGCATACAAGGTAGAAAGACGGCGAGTTAGCTAGCCTCGCATAAATGCTGTTTTCAATAGCTTCTACAGTCATTTTAATTCGCAAATCTTCCTGTGGCACTACCCTGTGTTAGCCAATGGGGCTGTACATGCAAGGATATTGTATCATACGTAGACGGGCCTACAATGAATACTGAATGGAATCTACTGAAAAAATAAATAAAAGCAAGCAGGGTGTGTCTGCAGTACATTAACTGTTGGAAGGGACTGCATAAGACTTTTTTTCAAAAAGGGATTTTTATTTTCCTTTATTCTTGGCTTCGTATATCACTTTGCCATCTTTGTCCCACTCCTGCAGAATATAGGGAGATGCTGTTTTATCCCAGGGGGTAGCAGGATATTGTACCGTACGCTTGCGCCTTTGCTTGGGGCCGGGGTAGTATTCTGTCCAGGTACCTACTTTTTCATCGTACCGATATTCACCCCTTACGGCCAGCTGGCCATCTTCGAAAAAGTAGAAGTAGTTGCCTTCTTTTTTACCATACTCTACCGGAATTACCTCCTGCACTTCTTTGCCCTTGGTGTCGTAGTAGGTTACTTCAGATTCTTTTGGCCAGCCATGGAAGTACTTCTCTTTATTATCAAGCACAAAGTAGTCGTACATTTTGCGATACTTGGCCCAGCGACCGTGCTTGGCACCTTTATAAAAAATACCTTCCTCAACCAGTTCTCCATCCTGCATCACCTTATAAGGCCCGTGCAGGAGCATGCCTTTGTCGGGGCTGGGGCTGCCACCCACTTTTACGGTTTTGCTTTTGTATTCGTACCAGTGAATATCGCGCACATATGGGTCTGGCTCCTGCCACTCGCGCAGCAGATGAAAAAGTTCTATGCGCTCAGAAGCACCCTGTCGTCTTTTGGTAAAGCCTTTCCGGGTTTTAATTTCATAGAAGACATTCTTTTTCCGCTTCTTTTTAGGGACTTCTTCTTCCTCTTTTTTTTCCTCTTCCATGTTAATGGTAAGGGGTTTTTCCGTAGTAAAGCTTTCTTCTGATTCTACTGTTGATGCTGCAGCTGGTGTTTTTTCTGTGCTTGCAGGCGCATCGGTCTGGGCCTGCAGGGGCTCATATAGGCAAAGCAGCAGGCACAGGGAGCATAAGAAAGTAAGCAATCTTTTCATACAAAAAGGCTAACGCGAAAGAGTGGCTGTTGGTATACAGCCTACATTTTCGCAAAATACCGGATTTTAGCTAATTAGGAAAGGGGGTAGCTGTTCCCAACCCTTTGTTTGCTTAACATAACCATACATTGGCTTACAGAATTTCATAGAAGCATATAAAATGCAAATAAATCAGGGTAAAAGCAGTGCAGCTGAGTGCTGGCGGGCAAAAAAAAGCCGTGAACAGACGCCCACGGCTTAAGTGTATCAGCTTTAGTAATTAAGGAAGAATTACTTTACAAGCATTTCGGTACTGCGGCGTATAAAGTCCGTGAGCGCGGCTCCTTGCAGCATATCCTGGCTTAGCAGCGCCAGATCATACGCCTGGCGGGCAAGGGCCTTCTGCCTGTCAGCATCACTTTCTCCGGCAAGTTTGCTTACCAGCGGGTGGTTTGCATTAACCGTTACCTGGTAACTGTCCGGCATCTGGCCAAAAGCCATGCCCTGCAACATGCTCATGTCTTTCATGCGGCGCATAAATTCAGGCATGGTCAGGGTTACAGGCAGCTCATCGGGCGCCATAGGGCTTACCTGCACGGTCTTGCTCTTATCGCCAATAGTTTCCTCAAACACGCCCTTTACTTTTTCTTCCTGCTCTTTGCTCAGAATACTTTCCAGCTTCTCGTCTTTTTCAATCAGCTTGTCAATGGTGTCGGCGTCTACCCGTTTAAGGCTGGTTTTTTCCAGTTTACGCTCCAGCTGGTTTACAAAGTGGCTGTCTAATGGGCTGCCCAGTTCCAGTACATCGTAGCTGCGGCGTTTTGCCGACTGTACATAAGCATCCTGCTGACCAGGATGGGTGGTGTAAAGCCAGACCTGCTGCGCATTTTTGTCGGTCTGGTTGACTTTTATCTGTTCAGGGTACTCGGTGAGGGTAAAATATTTGCTGTCTGTATTCTTGAGCAGGGCAAATTCCTTGGCGCGATCGTAGAACTTGTCGTCGGTGATCATGCCATATTTTACAAACAGGCCAATGTCATCCCACTTCTTCTCATAACCTTCACGGTCTTTCTTAAACAGCTCCTGCAGCTTGTCGGCCACTTTTTTGGTAATGTGGCTGTTGATTTTCTTTACGTTGCTATCGGCCTGTAAAAAGCTGCGGCTTACGTTCAGGGGAATGTCTGGTGAGTCAATTACCCCATGCAGCAGCTGCAAAAACTCCGGCACTACATCTTTTACCTCGTCGGTAATAAATACCTGGCGGCTGTAAAGCTGAATTTTGTTTTTCTGCAGCTCCAGCTCGTTTTTAAGCTTGGGGAAGTAGAGAATACCAGTAAGGTTAAAAGGATAGTCTACATTCAGGTGTATCCAGAAGAGCGGATCCGGGGCAAAGGGGTAGAGGGTTTTGTAGAAGTTTTGGTAATCCTCATCCTTTAGCTCGCTGGGCTGTTTGGTCCAGAGGGGCTGGGTTTCGTTGATCTGCTCAGGTTCAGCAGCTTTTTCTTCACCTTCTTTTTCTGCAGGTTCTTTTTCGCCGCTGTCGAAGAACACCGGCACTGGCAGGAATTTGCCGTATTTTTCCAGGATGCTGCGCAGGCGGTAAGACTCCAGAAATTCTTCGCTGTCTTTGTTAATGTGCAGTACAACATCGGTACCGCGCTCCGCTTTTTCGGCAGTGCCAATTTCAAACTCTGTATTGCCGGTACATTCCCAGCGGGCGGCTTCAGCGCCTTCTTTATAAGAACGGGTAATGATGTCTACCTTGTCGGCCACCATAAAGGAGGAGTAGAAGCCAAGGCCAAAGCGACCTATGATATTTTTGGCATCGCCCTCTTCCTTATACTTTTCTATGAACTCGGTAGCGCCGCTAAAGGCTATCTGGTTAATGTATTTTTTAATCTCCTCGGCTGTCATACCAAGACCATTATCACTTACGGTAATGGTCTTGGCTTCTTTGTTCAAGCGCACTGTAACTTTAAGTTCGCCCAGTTCTCCGCCAAATTCGCCGAGCTGCGACAATTTCTGCAATTTCTGGCAGGCATCTACGCCATTGCTTACCAGCTCACGCAAAAAAATCTCGTGATCTGAATATAAGAACTTCTTAATGATTGGAAAAATGTTCTCGGTATGGATGGAAATGGTTCCTTTTTCCTGCATAGCCATATATATGTTTAGTTTTTGCTTGGCCTCATAGGTTCAAAAATTATTCCAGAGGTTAGAAAGTTTTTTAAATGTGCCACTTTGGCAGAGGTGTAACTTCTACCTGCATTCTGCATTTTTTTTCCGCGGCTGGTAACCTTAATTCGCTATAATTATAGTTGCCACCAAACCGCAATGCTTCACCAATTCGACCGCTTTTTTACTTGGATTTCCGAACGGGGTATTCGGCCAGAATATTCGTTGGGTAAAACTAAGTATGTTAAGCTGGTGAACCAGTTAAGTTTACTGGTGGCTATTATTGCACTGGTACTGGCCTTTTTCACTTTTCCCGAAGAATCGTGGCTGCTTACCGCACTTAAAATGGTGGCACCACTGGTGTTTTTGTCCAATTTGTTACTTAGCCACTCAGGCTATCCGAAGGTAGCTAAAATAGCCCTCTACCTGGAGCTTAACATTTATTGCCTTGGCTCAGCATTGCTGGTAGGCGCTGCCGGTGGTACGCACTTATTTTTCATTCCGGTTATTTTCGGCTCTGCGTTGGTGTTTGATATGCGCAAGCCATGGCAGAGAATTCTGGTGCTTTCAGTGCCGCTGGTTACAATTTCCTGCCTCTGGCTGGCTGGCGATGCCGTGGCCATCAATGCTGCTGTTCACAGTGAAGCTCTACGGCAGGCGTATGTTTTTAACTATCTGGTTACAATTCTCATCTCTTTTATACTTTCTTTCCTTTATTTCCGCATTACCAACCAGCAACAACGGCAGTTGTCCGATGCTATCAGGCAGTTAGAAGACCTTAATGTCACCCTTAAAGAGAAGGAACGCAGCCTGGAGAGTAACCTGCAATATTCAGATTTACTCCTGGAGAATCTGAAAGCCAGTAAAAATTACTTTCAATCGGTCATTCAAAATGCTACAGATGTTATATGTGTAGCCGATAATAAAGGGTTGATAAAATACCTCACCCCCTCTTTTTATAGGTTAACGGGTTATATACAGGAAGATATTCGTAACAAGTCAATCTTTGAATTCGTACACCCTGACGATCTGACCTATTGTCAGGAGCGCTTT
Organism: Cesiribacter sp.; assembly: GCA_030147305.1. GTDB lineage: Bacteria > Bacteroidota > Bacteroidia > Cytophagales > Cyclobacteriaceae > Cesiribacter. The sequence goes on along the minus strand of JASLAE010000265.1, from coordinate 476 downwards.
TTCAGTAAAGCAGCTATAGGGAACCAGGGACAGGTCTTCATTTTCCGCTATAAAAAGGCAAATGGGGAATACCTGTACATGGAGGCAAGTGGCAATAATTTGCTTGCTAACAAATCAGTGAACGGCATCGTCATTAACGCACGCGATATCACCGAAAGAGTAAACCAGGAGAAACAATTGATCCTGAAGGAAAAGAATATCCGCAGCATTTTGGATAATAGCCACAGTGTGATCTGGATGGTGGACCGGGAGCTGAGATTGCTTGACTTTAATGTGGGTTTTAAAAACCTGCTAAAGATGCTTTACCAGCAGGAGGCAGTGCGTGGTGTAAGTGTGCTTGACTCGTTCCCTGAAAGTGACCGGCAATTGTGGCTGGACCGTGCAGAAGCAGCACGTGCCGGTGGTGAACAGGAAATATACCACGATACCCGTACGGTTGATGGTGAGGAGCGTACGTACCAGGTGCGAGTGCATCC
>JASLAE010000255.1 GCA_030147305.1 Cesiribacter sp. | reverse complement strand
TTGTACGTTTGTGAAAAGTGACTATTAAATAATGTTACGCAGGAATGAATAGATTTAGGGGATCAGGCGCAAAATTGAGATCAAAGGCAATTGAGTGAACTGTAGACATATACACAGATTACTTGATCTGTTCAACAGTTTAGGTATCAGCAACAGATCTGGACTTCACCCGTATAAATGGACGCTTAGAAAAGAGCCCTTTTTTTAAGTAAAGAAAAGGTCCCTTTAGGGAGAGGATAGGCGAGTGCCTATCCTCTTTCATTTTCGGTTAGGTCGCGTATCAATAAAGGGTCGTTTTGTGGATCAAAAAACGGAGGTCTTCCAATACACATTACCTTTTAGCATTTTCTGTAAAGTGAGAACTGAAAAAAATATTATCAGTGTAGATCTTTTATTTAGAGGCACTTGATTTTGTAGTCGAGAAAAAGGAGAACGAAACCCGGGAGGGGAGCCCAAAGATTTACCGGGCCATTAAGAAATTCTTTCCGCCATGGCTGGAGCAAAATGGTTATGCTGGATTATTGATCAGGGATCTTACAGGCGAAATTCTTCAGGCTTACCTGGACCATCTTAAAGAGAAGGGTACAGCGGATAAGCCGCTTAGCAACAAAACGATTGATAACTATAAGACTGCCTTTGTGGCTGTTTGCAATTCGCTGCAGAAGCGGGAATAGATATGGAAGGAACATTTGCCCTCTCATAACTTGGGCAAGCTGCTTACCTCTAGTGATAAGCATGCTGCCTATAATCCCTATCAGCTGAAGCAGATAAAAGAGACCTGCAAGGAGTTAGGTCATGAATACCTGTGGTTATTCGCCCAGTTCATTTACTATACCCTGGCCAGGCCACATGTGCTAAGGCATTTTCGGGTGGAGCATCTGGAGCCGGAACAGAACCGGATCTATATCCTTTGTTGATGAAACCTTCACATAGGCTTTCACTATGCAGTGATTTTACCATACCTCATCTCAATACCAGCCTATGCAGCCCAGCCATTTCATCACAGCCTACCTGATGATTTTGATCATCTTCATGAGTCAAATTGTTTTTTTCTTTTATTTAAAGCATCAGGCACTCCTATGTACAGTATTCATCGATGAAAAGAAAAAAACTAATAAAGCCTGTAATTACATAGTACTTGCAACTGCTCTGTTCCTTGTTATACTGATTTTTTAAGCGAGGGTGGGTTCTTCTCTGTTCCAACTTTTCCACTTCGATTTCCGCTGATTCTTGCGCCCCATTTCCTGTTTATGCTTTATTAAATCTGCCTTCGTATATCGAACAAGCTGTCGTTTCTAAAAGCCATTCCCGCTGGCATATTGGTAGTAGTACATTATTACAGATTTGTGCTGGAGTTTGTCATATTGTCGCCTCACCGGCAGGGGCTGCTTCCTGGAGAATTTAAATATGAGGGTAGAAGTTTTAATCTTTGGGTAGGGATTATCAGGCTGTTGGATTATTGTTTTTCAAGAAGGTGAAGCATGCTGAAAAATTAGGGGTAGTATTTAATGTATTTGGTTTGGTATCTCTGGCCAACATCGTTTTTTTGCCGCTAGATCTTTTCCATCTCCTTTCAGAATTTATGATTTTAACTTCCTTCCCACATTTTTTCCTGGCATCCTAATTCCCGCCTTCATTGCCCCCTTTGCAGCATACATGCATATACTTTCCCTTAAGCAGCTACTGCTCACCTTGCGATATGCAAACGCCCCTGCTGTGCAGGCTTGACTATAGAACATCAACGAAAAAAGTAGTCAATTGAAATCTATTCAATAATTATATTGAATAGTAGAATTGTTTTGCTACCTTTGTTTTAGGTAAGCACAAATAATTCAATCGATGGACAAACGAGAATTTAAAGATAAGGTGTACGGGGAGCTGGCAAAGGTCACCAAAGCCATAGGGAATCCCCACCGTATGGAGATCATTGACCTGCTGGCACAGGGGCCCTTTTCAGTAGAAAACATTGCCCAACAAACGGGCATGAGCATTGCCAACGCCTCTCAACATTTGCAGGTGCTCAAGAATGCACGCATGGTAGAGGTGATGCGCAAAGGAAATTTTATCTACTATCATCTTTCTAGCGATAAAGTGTTCCAGGCCTGGCGAGCACTCCGAGAGCTGGGGCTGGAGCAAAATGCTGAGGCAGAAAAGCTTGTCAGAGATTTTTATAACGCTCGCCATCAACTAGAGCCTGTTAGCATGCAGGAGCTTCGAAAAAAGATGGAGTATGGGGATGTAATTGTCTTGGACGTAAGGCCGGAAGAGGAGTATCAGCGCGGCCACATCCACCAGGCTATATCAATTCCAATAGAAGACCTCACCAAGAGAATGCAGGAACTCTCCGAAAAAGCTGAAATCATCGCTTATTGCCGGGGCCCGCTTTGTGTGTATGCTGATGAAGCAGTGGCTTTGCTTAGAGAAAAAGGCTATGAAGCCAGGCGCTTAGAGGAGGGATATCCTGATTGGGTTGCCCTGGGCTTTCCTGCTGAATACAACATCTGATCAATTAAACCCTAGAATTATGGAAGCTATGAATATGTCTGTAAAGGAGCTGCAAGGGCTACTTTCAGAGAAAAAAAGGGTGTTTATTCTTGATGTACGTCCACAGGAGCAGCGTCAGGAATGGCGTATTGCTGAGAGCATTCATAAGGATGCTTACGGTCCACTCAACCAGGGGGATCACTCCGTTCTGGATGATATATCCATTCCGGAAAACACACCTGTAGTAACCGTATGTGCTGCCGGTAAAACAAGTCTAAAAGCAGCGGAAATCCTTTTAAAGAAAGGTTACCCTGCCTTTTCTCTTGAGGGTGGCATGAAGGCCTGGAACTACGCCTGGAATACGACTGAAGCTGTTTTTCCCTATTCACTTACCACGATCATACAGGTTAGAAGAGTGGCAAAGGGTTGTTTGTCTTATATAGTGGGATCAGGCAATGAAGCCATTGTAGTGGATGCTTCCCTTGATCCTGAAGTATACATTAATATCGCCCAGGAGCGAGGCTGGTCTATTCGCTATGTGATGGATACCCATGTTCATGCAGATTATCTCTCCAGAACAAGGGAACTGGCAGCAGCCATAGGTGCACAACATCTTTTTATAGAAGCTGCTCAGGTTTATTATCCTTTTACGCCTGTAAAGGGGGGGCAGGAAATACATTTTGGCCAGGCAAAGCTAAAGGTGATCCACACGCCAGGCCATACACCAGAAAGCACTTCCTACCTCATCAATGATCAGGCCCTGTTATCAGGTGATACACTGTTTATAGATGGCGTTGGTCGTCCTGATCTGAAAGCAGATGGGGACGAAGCCGCTCGCAAGGCCGAAAGTTTATACCACAGCCTACAGAACCTCTTAATGCTACCCGAAGATACACTCGTATTACCAGCGCATACCTCTGGGGTAATCACGTTTGATGGTAATATGATTCAGGGAACGATCTCCGAACTTCATGAAAATCTTCCTTTGCTTAAACTTTCAAAAAAAGCATTTGTGGAGTCTACTTTAAGCAGAATTCCCC